>NZ_JBSFWT010000204.1:0-1057 GCF_053594975.1 Streptomyces sp. NPDC002537 | reverse complement strand
GGAGGCGGCACGGATCGCGCTGACGTACCGCACGCCGGTCTTCCTGCTCTCCGACGGCTACCTCGCCAACGGCTCCGAACCCTGGCGGGTCCCCGAGACCGGCGAACTGCCCGACCTGCGCACAGAATTCACCACCCGCCCCAACCATGTCACCGAGGACGGCACCGAGGTCTTCTGGCCCTACAAACGCGACCCCCGCACCCTGGCACGCCCCTGGGCAGTACCGGGAACACCGGGCTTGGAGCACCGGATCGGCGGGATCGAGAAACAGGACGGGACGGGGAACATCTCCTACGACCCCGCCAACCACGACCACATGGTCCGCACCCGCCAGGCCAAAATCGACAACATCCAAGTGCCCGACCTCACCGTCGACGACCCCCACGGCGCCAGAACCCTGGTCCTGGGCTGGGGCTCCACCTACGGACCCATCACCGCAGCCGTCCGCCGCCTGCGCGCACAGGGCGTGGCGATCGCACAGGCCCACCTGCGCCACCTCAACCCCTTCCCGAAGAATCTGGGCGAGATCCTGGCCCGCTACGACACGGTGACCGTGCCCGAGATGAACCTCGGCCAGCTCACCACCCTCATCCGCGCCAAGTACCTCGTCGACGCCCAAGCTCACACCCAGGTCAACGGCATGCCCTTCAAGGCCGAACAGCTCGCCGCCGCCCTCAAGGAAGCCACCTGCCATGACTGAGGCGCTCAAACTCATCCCCAAAGCCGAAACCGCCCAGACCATGAAGGACTTCAAAACCGACCAGGAAGTCCGCTGGTGCCCCGGCTGCGGCGACTACGCCATCCTCGCCGCCGTACAGGCCTTCATGCCCACCCTCGGCCTCGCCCGAGAAAACACCGTCTTCATCTCCGGCATCGGCTGCTCCTCCCGCTTCCCCTACTACATGAACACCTACGGGATGCACTCCATCCACGGCCGCGCACCCGCCATCGCCACCGGACTCGCCACCAGCCGCACCGACCTCAGCGTCTGGGTCGTCACCGGCGACGGCGACGCCCTCTCCATCGGCGGCAACCACCTCATCCACGCCCTGCGCCG
>NZ_JBSFWT010000203.1:0-1057 GCF_053594975.1 Streptomyces sp. NPDC002537 | reverse complement strand
CTTGATGAACTTCTCGACGTTCTCACGGGCCTCGTCGTCGAAGTACTGCACCGGCGGCGACTTCATGAAGTACGAGGAGGCGGAGAGGATCGGGCCACCGATGCCGCGGTCCTTGGCGATCTTCGCGGCGCGCACCGCGTCGATGATGACGCCGGCGGAGTTCGGGGAGTCCCAGACCTCGAGCTTGTACTCCAGGTTCAGCGGGACGTCGCCGAACGCGCGGCCCTCGAGGCGGACGTAGGCCCACTTGCGGTCGTCCAGCCAGGCCACGTAGTCGGACGGGCCGATGTGGACGTTCTCCTCGCCGAGCTCGCGGTCGCGGATCTGGGAGGTGACGGCCTGCGTCTTGGAGATCTTCTTGGACTCCAGGCGCTCGCGCTCGAGCATGTTCTTGAAGTCCATGTTGCCGCCGACGTTCAGCTGCATCGTGCGGTCCAGGATGACGCCCCGGTCCTCGAACAGCTTCGCCATCACACGGTGCGTGATGGTGGCGCCGACCTGCGACTTGATGTCGTCACCGACGATCGGGACGCCCGCCTCGGTGAACTTGTCCGCCCACTCCTTGGTGCCGGCGATGAAGACCGGCAGGGCGTTGACGAAGGCGACCTTGGCGTCGATGGCGCACTGCGCGTAGTACTTCGCGGCGCCCTCGGAACCCACGGGGAGGTAGCAGACGAGGACGTCGACCTGCTTGTCCTTGAGGGTCTGGACGATGTCGGCCGGGGCCTCGGGGGACTCCTCGATGGTCTGGCGGTAGTACTTGCCCAGGCCGTCGAGGGTGTGGCCGCGCTGGACGGTGACGCCGGTGGCCGGCACGTCGCAGATCTTGATCGTGTTGTTCTCGCTGGCACCGATGGCGTCGGCGAGGTCGAGGCCGACCTTCTTCGCGTCGACGTCGAACGCGGCGACGAACTCCACATCACGCACGTGGTAGTCGCCGAACTGCACGTGCATCAGACCCGGCACGCGGCCGTTCGGGTCGGCGTCCTTGTAGTACTCGACGCCCTGCACCAGCGAGGCGGCGCAGTTGCCCACGCCGACGATGGCTACGCGAACC
>NZ_JBSFWT010000202.1:0-1149 GCF_053594975.1 Streptomyces sp. NPDC002537 | reverse complement strand
CACCCTCCAAGACGCCACCCTCACCAACCAAACACCCCACCACCTCAACACCACCCTCACCCCCAAAGCAGACGCCGCCTGGCACCTCCACACACACACCCAACACCTCAACCTCACCCACTTCATCCTCTACTCCAGCGCCGCAGCCACCCTCGACGGAGCCGGACAAGCCAACTACGCCGCAGCCAACGCCTTCCTCGACACCCTCGCCCACCACCGCCACCAACAAGGACTCCCCGCACAATCCCTCGCCTGGGGACTCTGGACCCACAACACCGGCATGACCACCCACCTCACCCAAACCGACCTCAACCGCATGAACAACGGCCCCCTCCTCCCCCTCACCACCACCCAAAACCTCACCCTCCTCGACACCGCCCTCACCACCCACCACCCCACACTCCTCCCCATCCACCCCAACCCCCACCACACACCCACCCACCCCCTCCTCCACACCCTCAACCCCCCAACACCCACCCGCCCCACCGCACACACCACCACGGCACCCGCGACAACCCACCCCGAGGCCGTTTCCCGGCTGGGCGGACTGGACACGGTGGAGCGTGCGCGCGCGCTGCTCGACCTGGTGCGTACACACGTCGCCGAGGTGCTGCACCACGACGGCGCAAGCGCCATCGACGGCCGACGCGCCTTCACCGAGATCGGTTTCGATTCGCTCTCCGCCGTGGAGCTGCGCAACCGGCTGAACAAGGCGACTTCTCTTCGGCTGCCCGCCACCCTGGTCTTCGACTACCCGACACCGGCGGCGCTGGCGGAGTACCTCGGCGACAAGCTGTTCGGCTCGGACCCGGCACAAGCCACGGCCACGGCCTCGGCTCCGGTCGCCGTCTCCGGCACGGCCCCGGACGAACCGATCGCCATCGTCGGCATGAGCTGCCGCTTCCCCGGCAACGTCAACACACCCGAAGAACTCTGGGAGTTGCTCGCCGAAGGACGCGAAGGCATCTCACCCTTCCCCGAGGACCGAGGCTGGAACGTCGACGACATCTACGATCCCGAACCGGGCAAGCCCGGCAAGACCTATTCACGTGAGGGTGGTTTCCTGCACGACGCGGCCGACTTCGACGCCGAGTTCTTCGGCATATCCCCACGCGAAGCCCTCGCCACCGACCCCCAACAACGCCTCCT
>NZ_JBSFWT010000201.1:0-1176 GCF_053594975.1 Streptomyces sp. NPDC002537 | reverse complement strand
GGACGGGCTGAATTTGCCCGCAGGCTGCGGACTACGCCGGCGAAATCAGCCCGTCCGGCGTTTGAGGACGCGGCCGCAGGCCGCCCCCGCCGCAGGCGGCAAGACGGCCCGCAGGCGAAGTTCCCGCCGCGGCGCAGCCAACCCGCAGACGGAAGCGGACGCGAGCCCCCAGCGCACGGTAAACGAAGCCAATCACTCCCCTGACGCGCCCTCATCGTGGACGATGGGCCCGTACTCACACCTACGGACCCGTTGCTGGAGCCGAGAAATGGCCAAGAGCGTGCCGGTTCACTGCCCGACGTGCCGTCGGGAGCACTCCTTCACCCCGCCCACCTTCCCTTGCGCGTGCGGCGCCCCGCTCACGTTGCCCGTCCGCCCGGACGCCGCGCCCGAGTTACTCGCGCAGCGCACCTGGCGCGACTCGTGGGTGGCCGTGCGCTGCCCTTCGTGCGACCGTCAGGACCAGTGGCCGCGGCCGGAGTTCGGCTGCTCCTGCGGCGCGGTGGTGCGGCTGCCCGTCGAGCCCGTCACCGGTGCCGAGCCGGAGGCGCCGCTGCGGCCCGCGTTCCGGCCGGTGGCCATCCGCAACGCCGAGGACGCGATCGTGGCGGCGGAGCGCTATCTGACCTGGCTGGGCTTCACGGCCGTGACCCGGCCCGGGGACCCCGCCGAGTCGGGGGTCGACCTGCGGGCCGCCGGGATGGTCGCCCGTGTCGACCCGACCACCCTGCCCGCCTCGCTGCGGGCCGTCGAGTGCCTCTGGCTGCACGGCCTGACGGACTGCGCGACCGGTGTGTTCTTCTCTCTCGCGGGCTACGAGCGGGACGCCCGCTCCCGCGCCGACGAGCTGCGGCTGCCGCTGTTCGTCATGGATCTGACGGGTACTCCGCAGCCGTTGAACGGCTGCGCCGACGAACTGGTCGAGCGCGGCCCCGCCTGACCGTGGTGTGACCCAACCTCAATTCTTCCTCTGTAAGCGGCGGTTCGGCATGGCGCACCGCGCCCTCGGGGCGGAGACTGTGTTCCGGGCCCGCGAAGCGGACGCGAACGGGGGGCGCGGGCCCCACCACGCGCCTCCGCCGTGGCCCCGCCCCTCGGAAGGGGCGGGGGCCCACGGGGGGGGGGGACGGCCCCCCCCCCCCCCCAACGGGAAGGGGGGGGGGGGGGGCAGGGGGT
>NZ_JBSFWT010000200.1:0-1205 GCF_053594975.1 Streptomyces sp. NPDC002537 | reverse complement strand
GACACGCGCACCATCACCTACGCCGAGCTCCAGCGCGAGGTGGCCAGGGCCGCCAACGCCCTCACCGGGCTGGGCGTCCAGGCGGGCGACCGGGTCGCGATCTACCTGCCGATGATCCCCGAGGCCGTCATCTCGATGCTCGCCTGCGCCCGGATCGGCGCCCCGCACTCGCTCGTCTTCGGCGGCTTCTCCGCGGACGCCCTCGCGACCCGCATCAACGACGCCGACGCCTGCATCGTCATCACCGCCGACGGCGGCTACCGCCGAGGCAAGCCCTCCGCACTCAAGCCCGCCGTCGACGAAGCACTGACCCGCCCCGGCACCGGACACGTCCGCAACGTCCTGGTCGTGCGCCGCACCGGCCAGGAGGACCTCGCCTGGACCCCGGGCCGCGACATCTGGTGGCACGACCTGGTCGAGGGCCAGTCCGACCAGCACACCCCGCAGGCCTTCGACGCCGAACACCCGCTGTTCATCCTCTACACCTCCGGCACCACGGGCAAGCCCAAGGGCATCCTGCACACCACCGGCGGCTACCTCACCCAGGTCTCGTACACCCACCACGCCGTCTTCGACCTCAAGCCCGAAACAGACGTCTTCTGGTGCACCGCCGACGTCGGCTGGGTCACCGGCCACTCCTACATCGTCTACGGACCCCTGAGCAACGGCGCCACCGAAGTCCTCTACGAAGGCACACCCGACAGCCCGCACCAGGGCCGCTGGTGGGAGATCGTCCAGAAATACGGCGTCACCATCCTCTACACCGCACCCACCGCGATCCGCGCCGCCATGAAATGGGGCGACGACATCCCCGCCAAGTTCGACCTGACCAGCCTGCGCATCCTCGGCTCGGTCGGCGAACCCATCAACCCCGAGGCCTGGGTCTGGTACCGCAAACACATCGGCGCCGACAAAACCCCCGTCGTCGACACCTGGTGGCAGACCGAGACCGGCGCCATCATGATCAGCCCGCTGCCCGGCGTCACCACCACCAAACCCGGCTCCGCCCAGGTACCACTCCCCGGCATCGCGGCCACCGTCGTCGACGACAACGCCCACGAAGTACCCGACGGCCACGGCGGCTACCTCGTCCTCACCGAACCCTGGCCCGCCATGCTCCGCACCATCTGGGGCGACGACCAGCGCTACCTCGACACCTACTGGTCCCGCTTCGAACACCAATACTTCGCCGGCGACGGCGCCAA
>NZ_JBSFWT010000199.1:0-1222 GCF_053594975.1 Streptomyces sp. NPDC002537 | reverse complement strand
TGCTCGATTCCGCTTTAGCGGGGTAGTTGTAGGGGTGTGGGGTTGCCGGTTCGGGCTTCTCGGGGGCGAGTTGCCGTGCCGAAGCTGTTGTCGGCCCGTCCTGCCTGGGACGTGGCCGAAGAGGAGAAGGTCTGCAGGCTGGCCGGTGCCCGGCATGCGCCGGCGGACTGGATCTTGCGGGCCAGGATCATCGTGCTGAGCTGGGAAGGACACCGTGTCCCTGCTATAGCGTCCCGGCTCGGGTGCCATCACAAGACGGTGCGCAAGTGGCTGCACCGGTTCAACACCCAGGGCCTGGACGGGCTCGGGGACCGTCCGGGATGCGGCCGCAAGCGCCGGATCACCGAGGCCGAACGCTCACGCATCATCGAGCTGGTCCGCTGCGATCCACCGGGCCGGCTGGTGCGCGAGCCGTGGGGTGACCTGGCGGCCGAGGACGAGTCCGCCCCGGGCGAGTGGACCCTGGATTCCCTCACCGAGGCGGCCCGGCGCCAGGGTATCGACATCCAGCGCTCCCAGGTCCGCAGGATCCTGCTGGCCGAGGGCGTGCGCTGGCGCCGTACCCGGTCCTGGATCACCAGCCGTGATCTGGAGTTCTCCCCAAAAGGACCCGGATCGTCGGCCTGTACACGGCCCCGCCGGAGGGCGCCACGGTGGTCTGCGCGGACGAGCTCGGCCCCGTCATCCCGCGCACGTTCCCGCCGGCGCCGGGCTGGTCACCGGACGGCCACCGCATCAAGGCCGAGCTCGACTACAGCCGCGGGCCGGAGAAGACCTGGGTCTACGGCGCCCTGCGGCCGGCCGACGGCCAGGAGATCACCATGACCGCCTCCTCCCGCAACAGCGTCAACTACCAGAAGTTCCTCCACCTGCTGGAGGACGCCAACCCCACCGGCGACATCGTGATCGTCACCGACAACCTCTCCTCCCACAACAGCAAGGCCACCCGCGAATGGCTGGAGGACCACCCGCGCATCCGCCACGCGTTCATCCCGGTCGGCGCGTGCTGGCTCAACCTCCAGGAAGGCTGGTGGCGCCTCTTCCGCAAGGCGGCCCTGGCCGGACAGTCCTTCGCCGACCCCGACGAGATCGACCACGCCACCAGAATCGCAACCGCCCAGCTCAACGCACGCGCCAAACCCTGGATCTGGGGCAGACCAGCCCCACCCACGCGCATCCTCAGGCGCCGTTTTGAGTACCGCCTTTGAGGAATCGAGCACTA
>NZ_JBSFWT010000198.1:0-1235 GCF_053594975.1 Streptomyces sp. NPDC002537 | reverse complement strand
CCATCTCCGCGGCCGGCGGCCCCCCCCACACCCCCCGGACGGGCTGGATGTGCGGACCGTGGCCTTGAACCTGCGGGCCCGCAGTGTGCGGACCACGGTCCGCGAAATCCAGCCCGTCCGGCGATTGAGGACAAGCGGCGCAGCCGCTTTGGGGGTCCGGGGGTCTCCCCCAGTTTCGGGAAGGGGCGGGTCAGGGGAAGAAATCCCGGGCCACCCGTTCGGCCAGCCGTTCCAGCAGCGGCCCGGCGAGGGCCATGCACCGCTCGCGGTCCGGCTCCAGCGAAGCAAGGGCGTAGGCCCGTGCGATGCCCGCCGCCCGCAGCGCACCCTCGTCGAGGGACAGCACCCCACAGACCGCCACCACCGGCACGCCGCGCCGGCGCGCGGCCGCCGCCACCCCCGCCGGTGCCTTGCCGTGGAGGGTCTGCGCGTCCAGGGACCCCTCCCCCGTGATCACCAGGTCCGTCCGTTCCAGCGCGGCGGCGAAGCCCAGTACGTCGAGCAGCACCTCGATGCCCGGCCGGAACGTCGCGTCCAGGCCGACGAGTGCCCCGTACCCCACACCGCCCGCCGCGCCCGCGCCCGGCGCCCGCGCGTACTCGGCGGCCCGTGGGCCGGCGGCCTCCGCCAGGGTGTGGGCGTAGTGGGCCAGGGCCGCGTCCAGCGCGGCCACGTCGTCCGGGGAGGCGCCCTTCTGCGGCCCGTAGACCGCCGCCGCGCCCTTGGGGCCCGTCAGCGGGTTGTCGACGTCGCTCGCGAGGACGACCCGGGTCCGGGTGAGCCGTGGGTCCAGCCCGGACAGGTCCGCGTGGGCGAGCCCCGCGAGTGGTCCGCCGCCGGGGGCGAGCGGCCGCCCGTGCGCGTCGGTGAGGCGCGCGCCCAGCGCGCTCAGCATGCCCGCCCCGCCGTCCGTGCCGGCGCTGCCGCCGACGCCGAGGACGATCGTGCGGGCGCCCGCGTCGAGCGCGGCCCGCAGCAGTTCCCCGGTGCCCCGCGTACCGGCCGTGAGCGGCGCGTATGTCCCGCGCGGCAGCCGCCGCAGGCCCGAGGCCTCCGCCATCTCCACCACCGCGGTGTCGTCGCGCAGCGCGTACGCGGCCGTGACCGGCTCGCCCAGGGGTCCGGTCACCCGGGCCGTGCCCGACTCCAGGTCGGTGGCGTTCGGCCGTCCCTTTCTGATGCCGCCGACGAGTTTGAACGGAAGATAGGTGTCGAACGCGCGGCACGAGAAAGTG
>NZ_JBSFWT010000197.1:0-1306 GCF_053594975.1 Streptomyces sp. NPDC002537 | reverse complement strand
GACTCCTCCGCGACGTCGCCGAAAACCGCACCCTCGGAGACGTCACCACCCTGACCGACTCCTCCGTCATGGACCTCATCCAAACCCAGCTCCCCACCACCACCAGCGGCAGCGTCCGGCCTTCTGCGAGTGACTGAGGCGTGGTGCAGAAGATTCTGAGAGGGCATTTCCCCCCTATAGCAGGACCACCGATGCCACACCGTGTGTGGGTGGAGACATTCACGGGGCTGCGGGTCGGCCAGTTCGAGCATCTCTTGGCAGTGATGGGCGCTCGTGACAATGGCTCTACCGGCATCGGACGGCCATGGTGCCTGCCGTTGGGAAAACGCGTACTGCTGGTGGGGGCGTATTACCGAACGAATCTGTCGATGCGGCAGCTGAACGTACTGTTCGGGGTGTCGTTGGCGACTGTGTCCCGGGTGGTCCGGCGATTGGGGCCGCTGTTGGCGCTCGAGCCGACGGAACGGCCGATGAGGACGGTTCCCGCGCGGTTGTGGCACGTGGACGGGACACTGGTTCCGGTAGGTGCGCTGAGCGTCAGGCCTTCCCAGCGGCCTTACCAGTTGTCGAGACGGCAGTTGGTCATCGTGAAGACGAGCACACGCCTGGCGCTGGCCGAGCCCTGTCCCGCGCCGGGAGCATCAGGGCCGCCATCCAAGTGATGCGTGATCTTCTTGGCGGAGGCGATGCCGCCAAGAAGACCGCATTGTCTTCGGGGCCGCAGTGCTCATGCTCGGATCAATAGCGTTGGGCGTGCAGGTTCAGTGAGGCGAGGTACGCGTTGTAGGCCGCCAGCTCTTTGTCCTCGGTCCGGTCGGCATTGCGGTCCGCGCGTCGTGCTTGTCGCTGTTCGGAGCGCTGCCATTGGAAGACCAGAGCGAGCAGGACCAGCACCGAGGGGATCTCGCTGAAGGCCCAGGCGATGCCGCCGCCCAGGGACTGGTCCGAGAGCACATCGATGCCGAGTGACGCGGGCGGGTGCATGTATGTAGTGAGCATGGGCTGCGAGGCCATCATCAGGGCGATGCCGAAGAAGGCGTGGAACGGCATGCCCGCGAAGAGCTCCAGCATCCGCATCACGTAGCCCGGCCGGTGCGGGCCCGGGTCCACGCCCATGATCGGCCAGAAGAAGAGCAGGCCCACGGCGAGGAAGTGCACCATCATCGCGATGTGCCCGGTCTTCGTCTCCATGAGGAAGTCGAAGAGCGGCGTGAAGTACAGCGCGTACAGGCTCGCGATGAACAGCGGGATCGTGAACGCGGGGTGTGTGATGACCCGCATGTAGCGGCTGTGCAGCAGCGCCACC
>NZ_JBSFWT010000196.1:0-1346 GCF_053594975.1 Streptomyces sp. NPDC002537 | reverse complement strand
CTTCCGTTCTAGTGGTCGTCGCAACACCCCAGTTCAGGGGATGCGATGGACTTCGAGATTCGGGAACAGCGGAAGCCTCAGGGGCCCCGCAGGTTGGTCGCCGAGCGGGCCGCATACTTCCAGCTCATGGAGCAGGGTTACAGCACCCGGGAAGCGGCCCGCATCGTCGGCATCAACCTGCGGACAGGCAAGAAGTGGCGCAACGGCCACCACTCCCCGGGCAAGGGGAAGAAGCCGGTCCCTTCGATCTGTTCGGTCCCCGGGCAGCAGCCCGGGGAGGCGGTTGACCGGAGGAGACCGGCTTCTCGCGCGTCGAGGTACCTGCGCGAGGAGGAACGCATCCACATCGCGGACCGGCTGCGGGAGAAGGCGTCCATCCGGCAGATCGCCGCCGAACTGGGCCGCAGCCCATCGACCGTCAGCCGGGAGATACGCCGTAACCGACGCCCCATGCCCAAGGGCGGCTTCGCCTACCAGCCCTTCCACGCCCACCGCCGCGCTGAACGGCGTCGTGCCCGGCCCAAGGTCGGCAAGATCGGTCAGTGCCCCGAGCTGCGGGACTTCATCCAGGACCGCCTGACGATGCGATGGAGCCCGGAACAGATCTGCCAGGCTCTGCGGGCCCGCTTCCCCGACCGCCCGGAGATGCATGTGGTCCACGAGACGGTCTACCAGGCCCTTTACATCCAAGGCCGCGGAGAACTCCGCCGCGAACTGACCCGCGCCCTTCGGACCGGCAGGGCCATGCGGCGCCCGCACCGCCACGCCGGCAAGCGCATCAGCCGCCCGGTCAAGAACATGGTCATGATCAGCGAGCGGCCCGCCGAAGCTGCCGACAGAGCTGTCCCGGGCCACTGGGAAGGCGACCTGATCATCGGCAAGAACAGCAAGTCCGCCATTGGCACCCTGGTCGAACGCTCCACCCGCTACCTGATGCTCGTCCACCTGCCCGCCGGCCACAGCGCCATCGCCACCCGCAACGCGCTCGCCACGACTGTCCAGAACCTGCCACGACACCTCTGGCGGTCCTTGACCTGGGACCAGGGCTCAGAGATGGCTGCCCACCGGTCCTTCACCGTCACCACCGACATCCCGGTCTACTTCTGCGACCCGGCCAGCCCCTGGCAGCGCGGCTCCAACGAGAACACGAACGGCCTGCTGCGGCAGTACTTCCCGAAAGGCACCGACCTGGCCGCCCACACCCCCGAGGACCTGGCGGCCGTGGCCGCCGAACTGAACAGCCGGCCACGCAAAACGCTCGGCTGGGAAACCCCAGCCGAGCGTCTCGCTAAGCTCCTGGCCACAGCCAGTTGATCACTGTGTTGCTTCGACCCCTGGAATTCGCC
>NZ_JBSFWT010000195.1:0-1559 GCF_053594975.1 Streptomyces sp. NPDC002537 | reverse complement strand
TGTCGACGGCGGTGCCCGGCCGGTCGGCAACTCGACCTACGAGCAGCTGGTCTACAACATCCGCCTCTTCCAGGCCGTCGGCTCCGTCACGGGGTTGGGCCCAGATGGTCTTCCCGTCGCCGGAGAACCGGGTGCCCCAGCGCTCGGTGAGCTGGGCGACCAGCAGCAGCCCCCGGCCGCCCTCGTCGAGTATCCTGGCCCGCCGCATCCGCGGCGAGGTGCTGCTGGCGTCCGAGACCTCGCAGATCAGTGACGACTCGTCACGGATCAGCCGCAGCCGGATGGGTTCGTGGGCGTACCGGATGGCGTTGGTCACCAGCTCGCTGACGACCAGTTCGGTGGTGAAGACCAGCTCCTCCAGCCCCCAGGCGGCCAGTTGCTCGGACGCGCGCTTGCGGGCGTCGGCGACGGCGGCACGCTCGGCGGGCAGGCTCCAGCTGTGGACGTGGGCGCCGTCGAGCGCGCGGGTGCGGGCCAGGAGCAGGGCGACGTCGTCGGCGGGCCGCGTGGTCCGGTCGGGCAGCAGCGCGTCGAGCACGTCGTCGCAGAGCTCCTCCAGGGACGTGGACGGATCGGCGAGGACCTCGCGCAGCGTGACCGTCCCCGCGCCGGTGCCGTGGTCGCGGCCCTCGACGAGCCCGTCGGTGTAGAGCGCGAGCAGGCTGCCCTCCGGCAGTTCCAGCTCGACGGACTCGAAGGGCAGGCCACCCAGCCCGAGCGGCGGACCGCTCGGGACATGGGCGGAGCGCGCGGTGCCGTCGGGCAGCACGACCACGGGCGCGGGATGCCCCGCGCGCGCCATGGCGCAGTGCCGCGACACCGGGTCGTAGATCACGTACAGACAGCTCGCGCCCGTCTCCCGCACGACGCCGGCCGACTTCGCGGCCCCCAGCGTCAACTGGATGACCAGGTCGTCGAGGTGGGTGAGGAGCTCGTCAGGCGGCAGGTCGAGGTCGGCGAGCGTACGGACCGCGGCGCGGAGCCGGCCCATGACGGCCGACGCCTGGAGGCCGCGGCCCACGACGTCGCCGACGACCAGCCCCACCCGGGCGCCGGAGAGCGGGATGACGTCGAACCAGTCGCCGCCGATCCCCGCCTGCGCGTCGGCGGGCAGATAGCGCGAGGTGACCTCCACCGCGCCCTGGTCCGGCAGTCTGCTCGGCAGCAGGCTGCGCTGGAGGGTGAGCGCGGCCTCGCGCTCCAGGGTGTACCGCCGCGCGTTGTCGACGCAGGCGCCCGCCCTTGCCGCGATCTCCGCGGCGAGCAGCAGGTCGTCCGTGTCGTACGTGCCGCCGCGGCGGACGAACACAGCCACGCCGAGCGTGCTGCCGCGCGCGCCCAGCGGCACCGCGAGCACGGAGTCGGCGTCGTCGACGGCCACGGGCAGGGCGCCGTCCGCGAGCCACTCGCGCAGCGCCGGGTCGTCGCCCCGGCGCAGGGACGGGCGGCCGGAGACGAGCGCGCGGGCCGGTGGGTATCAGTGGCAGCTCGTGCCCTGCGTGCAGGGCGAGCAGTTCGAGGCGTCCCGTTCCCACAACGGCCAGTCCACCTCGAACCCG
>NZ_JBSFWT010000194.1:0-1584 GCF_053594975.1 Streptomyces sp. NPDC002537 | reverse complement strand
CTTCGAACACCTCCCTCAACGGCACGGGAGCCTCGTGCGTTGCGGAGACCGATCCCGTCACCCGATCAGTGGTCACGCTGAAAGAGCTCACTGACGAGGGGTGCCCCGGAGATTTCATCGCTGGGAATAGCATTTCGGGCATCCAAGAGCGGGTCGCGTTGAGGCAGGACGGTTGTCACGCGCCCGTTGGCGGTGCCCACAGCTGAAGATCGTATGGAGAAGTGACATACGCCCGCGAGGCGTACAGCGTGACAGGCGGCCTGCTGGCAAGGGACGAGCCCCAGACATCACCAGACTTCCCGAAGCCGGCTTCTTTGGGCAGCACGATGGCCGACTCGCTGAACGTACCCGGCGGATCGTAACTGGTACGTGACCCCTCCTTGCGGGCCAAGGAGCCGCCGCGGTGTCCGCGCCAGGCAGTGATCCACTGTCGCTGCTGCACCCGGTCGCGAGTACGAGCACAGCGGCTGTGCAGACAGCTGATGCCGTCGTGGCGAGACGTCGGAACATCTCTTCAAGCCCCCCTCTGAATCCATGCGTGCGGACACAAGAGCTGTCCGCCACTGACCGTAACCGAACAGGTGTATAGGTGGGGTCACTGCACGCACATCTCCCAGCTGAGGTGGGAAGCGACCACTCAACACCTGGGAAGAGCCGTCATCCGACTGGCATGTCCTGTCGGCGTCAGCGGTGTCACCCGTCGAACCGCTGCCAATCGAGGCCAAGCTCGCCAAGAGGCCGCAGCGCGCTGCGGTGGCAGGCCCCGATCTGGACGGTGACTTCGTGCTCGCCACGATAACTCGGCGAGACCTGGGCGACGGCACCGGGCCCGACGAGGAAGTCCCCTGCAACGATCGGCGACATGAACGGCCGGAGCGGAACGCGTCGCAGGAGGCTCTCAAGCGAGGGCAGCAACTGCTCGGGCAGGCCCCGCACGTGGGCCGTGTGGGAAAATGCTTCTGTGCAGGTCAGAGCGGTGACTCGGAGCGTGCTTCGAACGCGATGGGGTGACGCTCCGAACGTCATCGAGAGAGCTCGCCGATGGCTGTGGCGCACGCGCTTGAGTGATGGGCTAGCCACTCTTCTTGGTCCATGGAAGCGATCTCGCCAAGTGTGAGGCCCTTGCCCGTGGCAGCGGTGCGGGGCTCGTCTTGAGCCAGCGTGGCGAAGTCCCGGAGGATGTCGCCGACCGCAGCGATGTGCAAGCGAACGATGTGCCAGTAGAGGATGGCGGCGTACTCCGCGTTCATTCTCTGTAGGACTTCCGGTTCAAGGACGAATCGGTCCAGCACCCGTTCGTCGGCGGGCGTGCCCCAGCCTGCATCGTCATTCTTCGCCCCCGAACTACCGTCCTGAGCAGGCCAGAGTTGGCAGTGGAGTGCCTCTTCGAGGTCCATGACGGTGAGGCTGTCCGGCCAGACCGAGCCGTTCAGCACATTGGTGATGACCTGTCGGTTGACCCCACTCATCTTGGCGAGCGCGTTCGCGCTCAGTGAGCTCTTTCAGCGTGACCACTGATCGGGTGACGGGATCGGTCTCCGCAACGCACGAGGCTCCCGTGCCGTTGAGGGAGGTGTTCGAAGT
>NZ_JBSFWT010000193.1:0-1599 GCF_053594975.1 Streptomyces sp. NPDC002537 | reverse complement strand
ACCGGTGACTCGATCGTGGCCAACAACCTCGTGCTGACCCTGTACAAGCACATCAACTCCCCCGAGGCGCGGCTGTACCTGTCGCGGCAGCTTCAGGGGCGCGGGGAACTGCGCGACCAGCCAGAACGGACCCGCAGTCGCGCGCCGGGCCCACGAGGCACCCCGGTAGGCGCCCGGGAAAAGCGAAGGGCCGTGCCCGATCCACCCCGGTCTACGCGCATTGAGCGCGCCGTTGCACCATGGTGGATGGCTCAGCAGCAATCGGACAGTGGAGCGGGAGACAGTGGTGGACGTCGACGTCCAGGGCACGGTGGCGGACGGTTTCGAACCGGTCCGGGACGCCTTCGCGGAGAACTTCGCCCGCCGCGGCGAGCGGGGCGCGGCCGTCGCCGTCTACCGGGGCGGCCGCAAGGTCGTCGACCTGTGGGGCGGCACCAAGGACGCCGACGGCCCCGCGGGCGGGCCGTGGACGCCCGGCACGGCCCAGGTCGTCCGGTCCGCCACCAAGGGCGTCGCCGCCGCCGTCCCGCTGCTCCTGCACCAGCGCGGGCTGGTCGACCTGGACGCGCCCGTCGGCACGTACTGGCCCGAGTTCAAGGCCGCGGGCAAGGACCGCGTCCTCGTCCGCCACCTGCTGTCGCACCGCGCCGGCCTGCCCGTGCTCGACACCCCCCTGACCCCCGCCGAGGCCGTCGACGGCGTCAGCGGCCCGGCCGCCGTCGCCGCGCAGGCGCCCGCCTGGGAGCCGGGCACCGCCCACGGCTACCACGCCCAGACGTACAGCTGGCTCATCGGCGAGCTCGTCCTCCGCGTCACCGGCCGGACGATCGGCGACTGGGTCGCCGACGAGATAGCCGGGCCGTTCGGCGCGGACCTCTGGATCGGCCTGCCCGACGCCGAGCGGACGCGCGCCGGACGGATCGCCGACATCGAGCCGCCCGCCGCCCCCGCCGCCGCGGGCCTGCGGCTGCGCCCCAAGAAGGCCGTCGCCGACGCCTACCGCGACCCGGACTCCCTGACCCGCCGTGCCTTCGCCGCCATCGAGCCGATGGCCGACGAGAACGACCCCGCCTACCGCGCCGCCGAGCTCCCCGCCTCCGCGGGCATCGCCACGGCCGACGGCCTGGCCCGCTTCTACGCCGCGCTCCTCGGCGACCTCGACGGCACCAAGCGGCTGTTCGCCCCCGCCACGCTCACCCTGGCCCGCACGGAGGAGTCCGCGGGCCCGGACCGCGTCCTCGTCGTGAACACCCGCTTCGGCCTCGGCTACATGCTGCACGGCCCGGCCTCGCCGCTGCTCGCCCCCGGCTCCTTCGGCCACCCCGGACGCGGCGGCTCCCTCGGCTTCGCCGACCCCGAGTCGGGCGTCTCCTTCGGCTACGTCACCAACGGCATGCAGAAGAATGTGACCGCCGATGCGCGAGCCCAGGCGCTTGTCCGCGCCCTGACACTGAGCCTGGAGCCCGCGCTGCGGGCCGGTTAGCCGCCTGCGGCGGGAGCGGTAGCGTCGAGGTCGCTGGTGCCGTGCCGGTCCTTGATGGCGCCGACGAGGAAGAAGAGGAGGCCGGTGATGAGGCCGTGGGCGATGTTGGCGAAGAG
>NZ_JBSFWT010000192.1:0-1615 GCF_053594975.1 Streptomyces sp. NPDC002537 | reverse complement strand
TGTTGCAGCCCCATATCTGCACGGGGGTGCCATTGCTGGTATTCCCGCCCGGCACATCGAGGCACTTGCCCGCCAGGCCCCTGAACGCGCCGGTGCTGTCCGCGGCGGAGGCGGAGACGCGTACGTGGTCGACGACCAGCTGCGCCGGGAACTGGGTGGCGTCGTTGGGGGACCCGGGCCAGTCGCCGCCGACGGCGAGGTTGAGGATGAGGAAGAACGGCTTGTTGAACACCCACGGCTTGCCACCGAGATCCTGGGGAGTGCGGCGCTGGTAGACGGTGCCGTCCACGGACCAGGTGACGGAGTCGGGGGCCCAGTCGACAGCGAAGGTGTGGAAGTCGTCGGCAAGCGCCTTCCCGCCGGGCAAGGTGTAGGTGCCGGTGATGCTGTTACCGCCGGAGTAGCCGGGGCCGTGCAGGCTGCCGTGGACGGTACCGGGCTCGAAGCCGACGTTTTCCATCACGTCGAGCTCGCCGCTGTTGGGCCAGGGGTTGGAGCCGATGTCGTTGCCGAGCATCCAGAACGCGGGCCACATGCCCTGCCCGCGCGGGATCTTCATGCGGGCCTCGGCGTGCCCGTACTGGGCGGTGTAGCGGCCCGCGGTATTCAACCTGGCGGAGGTGTATTCGCAATACCCGTACCAGCACTGGTAGTTGCCGGGGTTTTCGCGCTTGGCAGTGATGACGAGATGGCCCTGGCCGTCGAGCGCCGCATTGTTGTTGCCGGAGGTGTAGTACTCCAGCTCGCGGTTGCCCCAGCCGTGGCCGCCGGTCTCGGTGTTCCACTTCGAGCCGTCGGGGGCGGCGCCGGCAGGGCCGTCGAACTCGTCGTCGAAGACAGCCGAGGCGGTCTGCCGCGCCTGCGGCTTGTCGGCTGCGTTGGCTGGTGTGGTGCTGACGAGGGCCGCCAGGGCCGCGACGGCGAGTGCGGCGGTGCGCAGGGACGGGCGTATTCGCAGGTGCATGGCTGTGCCTCGGTTGGTGTGCGGGCGTGAGCGGCCTGATACGGCCTCATCATGGCCGCCGCGTTCAGCGAAGTGAAGATCGTTAACGTGATCGTGTTCCCGCACAGGGGGCCTGATCTGACCCGTCGCCGTCAAAGGCCGGGTATTCGCGTCATTTTCCGCGCGCAAAGAACCCGTGAAGAGCTCAACTGGACGACGCCACGCCGGAATCAGGCATACCGCATATTGACCCAGACCGCCAGGCCGCACGCACTCGATCCGGAACCTGCCAGCCCTGCGCGGCGCTCCCAGCCGCCTTGCACTGTCAGGTGATCGGTTTCGGCCATTCCTGTTCTGAGTGGGTCTTGTGGAGCTGCTGCGACTTGTGGCACTCATGTGCCCATTGCCCCATTCGCCTTCTGCACCCGTCCGGCTACGTGCCGGACGGGTGAGTGCGGCCCCACCAGGAGAGTCCTTTGATGCGCATTTCCCGCCGTGCCGGCATAGTCGCCAGTGTCCTGACCGCCGCTGTGACCGGCGTGGTCTTCACCGGCCCCACCGCCTCGGCCGTGGACAGCACCGGCGCGTTCAGGGGCCTGGCGGGCAAGTGCCTCGATGTGCCGGGCGGGAACACCAGCAATGGCGCCCCCGTGCAGATATGGGGCTGCAACG
>NZ_JBSFWT010000191.1:0-2033 GCF_053594975.1 Streptomyces sp. NPDC002537 | reverse complement strand
TCGGGCGGGGGGGGGCCGGCGGTCCCGGGGGGGCCCCCCCCCCCGCCCCCCCGCGCCGGCCCCCCCCCCCGCCCCCCCACCACTCCTGAGCGCTGCCAACGTCAGGGCATCCGGCGAGCCCCGGAAGAGACCCGCAACAGAATCGAGGCGATCGGCCATGGCCTCCTCCGAACTCGCCGTCCCGGGCGCGCCGTGCTGGGTGTCCCTGCTGACCTGCGACCGCACCGCCGCGCAGGACTTCTACGGCGCGGTGATGGGCTGGACCTTCCGGCGCGGCAGGCTGGGCGAGGACTTCACCGTGGCCGTCTCGGGCGGCAAGCCCGTCGCGGGCATCGGCAACGTGGCCCGCCGCATGGGCGTCGCCGTCTCCTGGACCTCGTACTTCGCCGTCGAGGACGCCGACGTCATCGCGTCGCGGGTCCGCGAACGCGGCGCGACCGTCGCCGTCGGGCCGCTCGCCGTCGGCCCCGGCCGGGCCGCGCTCGCCGCCGACCCGGCGGGCGCCGTCTTCGGCTTCTGGGAGGGCGAGACGCTCCGCGAGTGGCGCATCGGCCACGAGGGCGCGCCCGCCTGGCTGGAGCTGCGCACCCGCGACGCCTTCGCCGCCGCCATGTTCTACGGCGAGGTCTTCGAGTGGGCCACCGGGCGGCCGGACCGCTGCGAGGTCCGTTACGAGGACGACGCGGTGATGGTCCGGTCCGCCGGTCACACGGTGGCCTGCCTGCGCGGCGGCGCGATCGAGGAGGCGCCCGACCCGCGGATCCGGCCGCGCTGGCACGTCTACTTCCGCGTCGACGACGTCGAGAAGGCCGTCGAGGCGGCCGTCGCCGCCGGGGGCACGGTCGCCGCCGAACCGGGCGACTCCCCGGTGGGCCGCGAGGCGACGCTCCGGGACCCGGAGGGCGGCCTGTTCACCGTGACCACGGGGGCACGTGACTGAGCGCTCCGCCCGGAAGCGCGGTCATGACTTCCATACGTCCGCTCAGCGGGCCGTCAGGTCCCAGAAGCGGATGAGCGCCTCCGCCGTGGCCGCCGGGCGCTCGGCGTTGGGGGAGTGGCCCGCGCCCTCGACGACCGTGCGCACCGCCGACAGCTCCTTCGCCATCGCGTCGATCGACGGCACCGGCCAGGCGTAGTCCAGCCGGCCGGACAGTACGTGCTTGGGCAGCGCCACCGCCGCCAGTTCGGCCGTACGGTCCTCCTCCACCGTCAACTGCCGCCCGGCAACGAGCAGTTGCTCCGTCGTCGTGCCCGTCCAGCGGCGGTGGAGGAACTCCGTGAGCGCGGGCGCGACCGGCTCGGCGGGGGCGGCCTCCGCGTCCGCCTTCCGCATCTCCTGCCAGACGGACTCCCGGTCCAGCTGCCGCAGCGCGGCCAACAGCAGCCGGGTGCGGGCCTGCTGGGACTCCGCGATCGCCGCCGGACCACAGCTCATGAGCGTGAGCGAGCGGAAGGGCGAGGCATCGAGCAGGACCGCGGCGCGGGAGACCAGGCCGCCGAAGGAGTGCCCCAGCAGATGCACGTCACCGCCGAGGGCCCGCGCCTGCGCGATGACGTCCCGGGCCAGCTCCGCCTGCTCGTACGCGCTCTCCTCGCGCGGCCCCGCGCTCTCGTGCTGCCCGCGGCCGTCGACGGCGACGGCCCGGTACCCGGCGGCGGCGAGCGGTTCGAGCAGGGCGATGAAGTCCTCCTTGCTGCCGGTGAACCCGGGCACGAGCAGCACGGTGCCGCTCGCCGCTGCGGCGGGGCGGGCGTCGTGGGTCGCGAACTCGCCGCGGGCGGTCGACAGGGTGCGCGCTTGCGCGCACGCGGGCAGGGTGAGGAAGGGAGGCCGACTCATCCTCCGAGGCTAGGCCCTGGCCGGGGGCTCGGCGGTGTGGGGGTGCCTCTCCGGCTTCCGCCTGCGGGTCCGTTGCCTCCCCCAGACTCCGTCCGGGGGGACCCCCAGCGGCGGGGGCGGCCTGCGGCCGCGTCCTCAAACGCCGGACGGGCTGGATTGTGCGGACCGCAGCCTGCAATTCAGCCCGTCCGGC
>NZ_JBSFWT010000190.1:0-2428 GCF_053594975.1 Streptomyces sp. NPDC002537 | reverse complement strand
TGGGGGACCGTGTGGGAGAGTAGGACGCCGCCGAACAAATTTTAGTGAAAAGCCCTGGTGGGAACTCCGGTTCCTGCCAGGGCTTTTCTGCATTTACGGGTGATTACGGTCAGTTCGCTGACGACTACACCGGTATGGAGCGCCTGCCGGGTGCGAGGATGGGACGGCACTCCCCCTGACACTCCAGCGCAGAAGAGGTGAGCGGGCCCCGTGACCCAGAAAGTCGCCGTCCTCGGTACAGGAAAGATCGGCGAGGCGCTTCTCAGCGGAATGATCCGTGCCGGCTGGTCGGCCGACGACCTGTTGGTCACGGCCCGCCGCCCCGAGCGGGCCGAGGCCCTCCGCGCGCGCTACGGCGTCGACACCGTCACCAACGTCGAGGCGGCCAAGGCCGCCGACACCCTCATTCTTGCCGTGAAGCCGCAGGACATGGCGACGCTCCTCGACGAGCTCGCCCCTCACCTGCCCGCCGACCGCCTGATCATCAGCGCGGCGGCGGGCATCCCCACGGCCTTCTTCGAGGAGCGGCTGCCGGACGGGACGCCTGTCGTGCGCGTCATGCCCAACACCCCTGTCCTCGTGGACGAGGGCATGTCCGTCATCTCCGCCGGCACCCACGCCACGGAGGACCACCTCCTCCACACCGAAGAGATCTTCAAGCCGGTCGGCAAGACGCTCCGGGTGCCGGAGTCCCAGCAGGATGCGGCCACCGCGCTCTCCGGCTCCGGCCCGGCGTACTTCTACTTCCTGGTCGAGGCGATGACCGACGCCGGCATCCTCCTGGGCCTTCCCCGGGACAAGGCCCACGACCTGATCGTGCAGACCGCAATCGGCGCGGCCGTGATGCTGCGCGACAGCGGTGAACACCCGGTCAAGCTCCGCGAGGCCGTCACCTCGCCCGCGGGCACGACCATCAGCGCGATTCGCGAGCTGGAACGGCACGGCGTACGGGCCGCGTTGATCGCCGCGCTCGAGGCCGCCCGGGACCGGAGCCAGGAACTCGCCTCGGGCCAGGCCTGACCGCTGCCGGAAGCGGGGTGGGCCGGAATTCCCGGCCCACCCTCGCCCCGGAGTCGGCCGGATCTACGCGGGCGGCATGAGACCGATCGCCGCGTACGCCGCGTCGACCGTCGGGCGGGCCACTTTCCGGGCCCGTTCGGCGCCGTCGCGGAGGATCGCGTCCACATATCCGGGATCGGCGCACAATTCCGCGTGCCGTTCCCGCACCGGCCGCAGGAGCTCCAGCACGGCATCGGCTGTGTCCCGTTTCAGAGCTCCGTACGACTCGTATCCCTCGGCCAGATCCGTCGGCTTTTCACCGACGCACGCCGCGAGGATCTCCAGCAGATTCGCGACCCCGGGTTGCGCCTCCCGGTCGTATACGACCGCGCTGCCGCTGTCGGTCACCGCACGCATGATTTTCTTGCGGACGATGTCCGCCTCGTCGAGCAAATAGACGATGCCGCTCGTCTCCGTGTGCGACTTCCCCATCTTCGACGTCGGGTCCTGGAGGTCCATGACGCGGGCGGCCACCGTCGGGAGCACGGCCTTCGGCACCGTGAAGGTGTGCCCGTACCGATGGTTGAACCGCACCGCCAGGTCCCGGGTCAGTTCCACGTGCTGCGCCTGGTCGTCGCCCACCGGCACCTCGTCCGCCGAATAGGCGAGGATGTCGGCCGCCATCAGCACCGGATACGTCAGCAGGGAGAGCCGTACGCTCCCGCCCGCCGCGCGCTCGCGGGCCGATTTCTCCTTGTACTGGATCATGCGGCGCATCTCGCCGTCGGAGGCCGTGCACTCCAGGAGATAGGAGAGCCGGGCGTGCTCGTCCACATGGCTCTGCACGAAGACCGTGCACTGCGTCGGCTCCAGTCCCGCGGCGAGCAGAAGTGTGGCCGCCTGTCGACTCAGCCTCCGGACCCTGGCGGGATCGTGGTCCACGGTCAGGGCGTGCAGGTCCACGACGCAGAACAGCGCGTCGGCCTTGTGCTGGTCCACTTCCACCCATTGGCGGACGGCCCCGAGGTAGTTGCCCAGCGTCAGATGGCCCGTGGGCTTGATACCGCTGAAGATCCGTGTCATCGGGTCTTGCCTCCCTTGAAGAGGGACCACCGCCACGGACAGCAAAAAGGCCGCCTGGGCGGCGGCCGTTGGATGCATGCGCAGGAGAGGGCCGCCGGTCAGGCGGCCCACCACTGCTGAGTGCTGCGGCACGCATGCTGAGTCATGCGCCGACCGTACTCCCGTGAAACCCGGTTGCGCCACGGGTTTGATGGCGCCTACGGCCTCGTGTAGAGTTCTTCGAGTTGCCACGGCGTCCGCGAGGACGGCGAGGCGGCCACTCACGCCGCACCGGCGGCACTCTCTACTTGTATGGCTCCCTGAACGGGATGGATTTCGGCTTGCCGGAATTCGGTTCGGACTCCGA
>NZ_JBSFWT010000189.1:0-2481 GCF_053594975.1 Streptomyces sp. NPDC002537 | reverse complement strand
GCCTGCGGCGGGAGCGGCCTGCGGCCGCGTCCTCAAACGCCGGACGGGCTGGATTCGCGGACCGTAGTCCGCAAGCTGCGGCATTTCAGCCCGTCCGGCGTTTGAGGACAACGCGGCGCAGCCGCGGCAGCGGCTACCCGCGCGGCTGGCCGTAGTTGCGGAGTTTCCCGGTCGCCTCGTCGAGCTGGTCGGCGGTCAGGAGTGCCGGGGCGCGCCCCGGCACCGACGCCGACGTCAGCCACACCCGGCACATCCACTCCAGCTGAGCCGTGCGGTCGTACGCCTGGTCCAGGGTGGCGCCGTAGGTGACCGTGCCGTGGTTGCGCAGGAGGCAGCCCGTGCGCCCGGCTAGGGCCCGCAGCATGTTCCGGGCGAGTTCCTCCGTGCCGTAGAGCGCGTAGTCGGCAACGCGGACGGGGCCGCCGAGGGCGCCCGCCATGTAGTGGACCAGCGGCAGCTCGTCGACCAGCCCCGCGGCGGCCGTGGCGTGGACGGCGTGGGTGTGGACGACGGCCGCGGCGTCGGTCGAGCGGTAGAGGGCGAGGTGCATGGGGAGCTCGCTGGTGGGGGTGAGCTCGCCGAGCACCTGTCGTCCGTCGAGGCCGACGCCGACCGCGTCCTCCGGTCCGAGCCGGTCGTAGGGGACCCCGCTGGGCGTGACGAGGACGACATCCCCGACCCTCGCGGAGACATTGCCGGACGTGCCCACCACCAGCCCTTCCGCGGTGGTGCGGCGGGCGGTGGCCACCACGTCGGCCCAGGTCCGCCGGATTTCCTCGCGTATGGTCTTCGCTGTCTGCATCGTTACCCGCCTCCGGTTCGCGTCACTGCCCGGCCCGACCCAGTTCACCTTCCGTTCACCAAGGGTCTTTACGGTCGCCGCTGTACTGACCATCGAGCTGATTGCCTGGGTGAATGGAACACATCACGCTTCTCATCGGGATCGTGATCGTCACGGCCTTGGTGTTCGACTTTACGAACGGCTTCCACGACACGGCCAACGCCATGGCCACCACCATCTCCACCGGGGCGCTCAAGCCCAAGGTGGCGGTGGCGATGTCGGCGGTTCTGAACCTTGTCGGCGCGTTCCTGTCCGTCGAGGTCGCCAAGACCATCTCCGGGGGAATCATCGACGAGAGTGCCGGGATCAGACCCGAAGTGATCTTCGCGGGGCTGATCGGCGCGATCGTCTGGAACCTGCTGACCTGGTTGGCCGGACTCCCCTCCAGCTCCTCGCACGCCCTCTTCGGCGGCCTCATCGGCGCGACGATCGTGTCCGTCGGCTTCAACGCGGTCAACGCCGACAAGGTCGTGATGAAGGTCCTGATCCCGGCCGTCGCGGCCCCCGTCGTGGCCGGTCTGGCCGCCATGGTCGCAACCCGGCTCACGTACCGGCTCGCCAGGGGCCGGGACGAGAAGGAGACCGCCAAGGGCTACCGCGCGGGCCAGATCGCCTCCGCGGCCCTGGTCTCCCTCGCCCACGGCACCAACGACGCCCAGAAGACGATGGGTGTCATCACCCTCGCGCTGGTCACCGGCGGCGTCGTCGCCCCGCACTCGGACCCGCCGCTGTGGGTCATCGTCTCGGCGGGCCTGGCCATCGCGCTCGGTACGTACCTGGGCGGCTGGCGCATCATCCGCACCCTGGGCAAGGGCCTCACCGACATCCAGCCGCCGCAGGGCTTCGCCGCCCAGACCGGTGCCGCGACCGTGATCCTCGCCTCCTCGCACATCGGCTTCGCGCTCTCCACCACGCAGGTCTGCTCCGGCTCGATCATGGGCTCCGGCCTCGGCCGCAAGGGCGGCGTGGTGCGCTGGTCGACGGCGGGCCGGATGGCCATCGCCTGGTGCCTGACCCTCCCGGCCGCGGGCCTCGTCGCCGGTGGCGCCGCGTTCCTCGCCGACCAGGGCGACTGGGGCGTCGCCGCGGTCGCCGTCCTGGGCCTGGCGGTCTGCGGCGGGATCTACGTGGCCTCCCGGCGCCAGCCGGTCACCCACGACACCGTCAACGAGGTCGACGACACCGTGACCGCCGAGCCGGCGGGCGTCGTCACCGCGGCCCTGCAGGCCGTCGCCCCGCCGCCGGCGGGCCCCCTGTCCCCCGAGGCCGGGCGCACGCCCGCGGCCGCGGCCAGCTAAGGAATCCACCATGCAGATCGACTGGGCAGCTCTGGGCCAGGTCTTCGGCGTCAGCCTCGTGGTGACGGTCGGACTGGTCGGCGTCTTCACCCTCGGCATCGTCGGCACGTCCTCCGCGTCCGCGGAGGGCACGCGTCCGGGTGCGCTCGCCCGCACGGGCGCGTATGCGTGCTACGCGCTGTGCGCGGCGGCGGTGGGATACGGCATCTTCTTGATCGTCGGCTAGGTCCGAACCGCGCTGACGCGCGTTGTCCTCAAACGCCGGACGGGCTGGATTTCCAGCCCGTCCGGCGGCCCGGCGGTCACGGTCGACACCGCCTGCTCGATGTCACTGGTGGCGCT
>NZ_JBSFWT010000188.1:0-2535 GCF_053594975.1 Streptomyces sp. NPDC002537 | reverse complement strand
TCCACGCCCTGGGCACCGGCCAGCTCGAACGCATCGCGCAGATCCAGATCGGCCACCTCGCCAAGCGCCTCGCCGACCGCCGCCTCACCCTCGACATCACCCCACCTGCCCTCCGCTGGCTCGCCACCCTCGGCCACAACCCCAACACCACCGACACCACCCCACCCGACAACACCTACGGCGCCCGACCCCTGCGCCGCCTGGTCCAGACCGCCATCGGCGACCCCCTCGCACGCGCGATCCTCGCCGGAGACATCCGCGAAGGCGACACCGTGGACGTGAACGTCGCCCCGGACGGGGAAGGACTGACGGTGGGGCCGCGGGAGCGCGACCGGCTCACGAAGTCGTCGTGAACCGTCGCGAGTGGCCGTGAGTCGCCATGATCCGACGGGCGGGGGTTGCCAGCCCCCGCCCGTGATGGGGGAGGATGGCGGGAACCGTACGAAGGGAAATTCACGGTGAGTATCGACCCGTCCTCGATTCCGAACTTCGGGGGCCAGCCCGAACCGCAGGAGACGGGCCCGGCCGGCCCCGTCATCCCCGACCAGGACCTGGTCAAGCAGCTCCTCGAGCAGATGGAGCTGAAGTACGTCGTGGACGACGAGGGTGACCTCGCCGCACCGTGGGAGCAGTTCCGTACGTACTTCATGTTCCGCGGCGAGGACGAGCAGCAGGTCTTCTCCGTGCGGACGTTCTACGACCGTCCGCACGGCATCGAGGAGAAGGCACAGCTCCTCGAGGTCGTCGACGACTGGAACCGCCGCACCCTGTGGCCGAAGGTCTACACCCACACCAACGACGACGGCACGGTCCGTCTGATCGGTGAGGCGCAGATGCTGATCGGCGTCGGCGTGTCCCTGGAGCACTTCGTCTCCAGCACGGTCAGCTGGGTGCGGGCCTCGATCGAGTTCGACAAGTGGCTGGTCGAGCAGCTCGGTCTGGAGACCGACGCCGAGTCCGGCGACGACAAGCCGGACGACGAGGCCTGAGCCCGATCGCCCGGCGCCGTCACATCGGCATGCGGGCGACCGTCAGCAGATAGGTCCCGTAGAAGAACGAGAGCCCGGCCAGCGCGCCGACCGTCACGACGACGGTGCGCTGCCGGGCTCTCGCCATGGCCAGGGCCGTCGGGAGCAGCAGCGGGAAGGCGGGCAGCAGGAAGCGCGGCTTGGACGCGAAGTAGCTGGAGCCGCCGACCGCGATGACGACGAGCACCAGCGCGTACACCACGAGCACCGCGGGCGGCCGGTCGAGGGCGAGGAAGACCAGCGCCACGAGGGCGACGGCCAGGATCGCCACGGTCATGTAGTAGGCCATGGCGTCCTTCCCGATGCACAGGTGGCGGACGAACTTGAAGGCGTCCCGGCCGAAGTCGAAGCGTGACCCCCACAGCCGCTGCACGTCGAAGTAGCCCAGCAGCCCGCCGCCGGAGCGGAAGCCCGCCCAGACGACATAGCCCGCCCAGCCGAGCGGGGCGAGCGCCGCGCCGGCCCAGACGCGCCAGTCCGTGCGGGCCCGCCGGTCCCGGCACAGGGCGACGGCGGCCGTGCAGCAGACGGCGGCGGCCACGGCGACGGCGTTGGGCCGGGCGAGCCCCGCGGCCAGCGCGAGCCCCCCGGCCCACAGCCTGCGGCCGGTGATCGCGGCGTACAGCGCCCAGGCGGCGAGCGCGGTCATCAGCGGCTCGGTGTACGCCATGGACTGCACGATCGCGTGCGGCAGCAGCCCCCAGAGCACGACGAGCAGGGTGGCCGCCTTGCGCCCGTGCAGCCGCTCGCCGACCGCGTAGATGCCCCATGCGGCCATCCCGGCCGACACCCAGGCGACGAGCAGCCCGGCGCTGACGACGGTGAGCGGGAGCACGGTGGCCACGGCCCGCACCAGACAGGGGAAGAGCGGGAAGAACGCCAGGTCGTTGAAGACCACGCCGCGGGTGGTGGGGGAGGGGATGATCAGCCCGTAGCCGTGGCGGGCGATGTCGGCGTACCAGATGCCGTCCCAGGAGTGCCCGAGCAGCGTGCGCGGGTGCCGTCCGATCCACCAGGCCCAGCCCGCCATCACCGACATCCCGGTCAGCCGGACGGCGGCGTAGAGGACGAGTGCGGGGGCGGCCCGGCGCAGGGCGTCGCGTACCCGGTCGAGGCGGCGGGCACGGGCGCTCCGGGCCGCGGGACGCGGTTCCGGTGCCCGCACGGGCACGGCGGTGTCGGCTGACACGGGGGCACCTCCGGTGCGGACGCGGCCCGGCGCCCGCCGCCGGGCGGTGCGCGGGCCGGGGGCACGGGTACGGACGGGTGGCTTCGGCATACCGACCATGCGTCTCGCGCGTCGCGCGCGCGACACGGAACGCCCGTAAGCGGTGCGCCTTCCACCCGCTCGGCGGGCACGGCGGAGTGTCTGCGGGGCTCCGGGGCGCGGGTGTGCTTGCGGGCGGGACGTCCGGCGGCGCGGCCGTCCGGGGTCACGCCGGTGCGGGTGTACGAGCCGATCCCGTCGCCCTCGTGGGTCCAGTACCCGCTGCCGCAGGACAGCGGG
>NZ_JBSFWT010000187.1:0-2546 GCF_053594975.1 Streptomyces sp. NPDC002537 | reverse complement strand
TTGAGGCCGAAGTACAGGGGGGTGGGTATCTCGCCGTAGAGCTTGACGGCCTGGGCCTGGATACCGTTGGCCAGAGCCATCGACAAGAACCACACGGCCATCGTCTGGCTGCCGAAAGCCGCCGGAGCGAGCCTGGTGGAGGCGGACAGGCCGGTGGTCTGGAGCAGGACATCACCCAGACCAAGCAACAGGTAGGACAGGACGACCCACCAGGCAGCCATCTTCCAGTCACCGCCACTGCGCCCGAAGGTCGGCGCCACCATGACGAGGAAGGAGAGGCCGCCCATCAGCACACCCAGGGCGATCTTGTGGGAGGCATGCGGCTGACGGCGCCCCAGGCGCACCCAGAGGGCGGCCACGACCGGTGCCAGTGCCACTTCGAACGCGCCGAGCGCGGAGGCGAACCAGGTGGAGGGGAAGTCGAAGCCCAGGATCGAGGTCTCGGCGTGGTCCGTCGCGAGCAGCATCATCGTCGAGTACGCCTGGAAGAGGATCATGTTGAAGACGACCGAGGCACCGAACAGCAAAAGATAAGGACGCAGCCTCCCCCGCTCCTGCGTGGTCACCCGCGGGCTCTTGAACATCACCGTGAAATAGACAACCGGCGCCACCGCGGCGGCCAGGGTGAGGGCGTTGACCGCGAGTCCGAGCGTCAGCACACCCGTGACGCCCAGCAGTACGGCCAGGACCACAGCGGTCAGCAGCCCGCAGGCGATCAGCCGCCGGGCCCGGCGCAACGCCCGCGGCGCCAGCACGCCGGCGGGGGCGCCGTCCCGGCCGGGCAGGTGGCGGCGGCCCATGACGTACTGGACCAGGCCCAGACTCATGCCGACGGCGGCCGCCGAGAAGCCCCAGTGCCAGCCCTTGTCCTGCCCCAGCCAGCCGGCGACCAGCGGCCCGAGGAACGCCCCGATGTTGATGGCCATGTAATAGAGGGCGAAGCCGGCGTCACGGCGCTGGTCGTCGCCGCGGTAGAGCCGGCCGACCATGGTGGAGACATTGGGCTTGAGCAGCCCCGTACCCGCACTGATCAGCCCGAGCCCCGCCCACGTAGCAGCACCCGCCGGCACACCCATCGCATAATGCCCGCAGGCGATCAGGACCCCGCCCCACAGCACCGCACGATAGGCACCGAGCACACGGTCCGCAAGCCACCCACCGGCAACAGAGACCAGATACACAAGAGTCCCGTACCCGGCCGCGACCGAAGCCGCCGCACCCGGCGCCATCCCCAGACCCCCCGCAGCCACCGTATCCGCGAAAAACAGCACCAGAATCGCCTGCATACCAAGGAAGGAGAACCGCTCCCACACCTCCAACCCGGACAACACCCCCAGACCCCTGGGCTGACCGAAGAAGGACGGTCTTTCTCTCGGCGGATCATCCTTACGGACAGCATCGGTGGCGGCGACGGGCATGGCTGGGCTCCTCATCGATCGTGAGAATTGTCCACGAATATACCGTTGACTCGATTGCACCCCCTCCCGGGCTTTCGAAAGGGACCAAAGCCTCTGGCTGCTCATGTCTAGGGCGTGCAAGGGGGGCGCAACGGTTGAACACCACAGCAGTACTCGGTGAGCAGTAGATGTGAGACGGTCGGCTAAAGGACGGCAGGCATTGCATGAGGCTCGGAAAGCTGGTGTGGAAAACCCTGTACCGTCAGCGTCTTCACGCGTCACTCAGCGGCGGACGTGTATCAACTCCGCACATTCCCGAACCACTTGCAAAGAATAGACGCATGAGTACATGAACACAGACCGTGCACACCGGAGCGGTCAAGCCGGAAGGCGACAGCACAGGACCGGTGACAGCGCGGGGTTCCACGGCAGAGAAGCGGAACAGGCCACTACGCCCCTGTCGACGAAACCGCGAGTTGCCCTTGGCCGACCGTTTCCAGCAGTTGCGCAGTGAACTCCAGGGACTGCGCCACAGCCTCCTCGGCGTTCCCTTTCCCGGCTCGGCCGCTCCCCCCGGACCCCGACACCTCTTCGTTGATGGATGAGGTGTTTTCTGCCGACAGCTCCCGGCCCTCGTAGGGCAGCCTGCAAAGCCTCCTGAGGTTTCTTGGCGGGGCGGCCCGGAAGATTATTCAAAATCCGGTTGGCCTTGGGTGGTTGGCCGTCGGACGCAAGATCGGTCCCCTCGGCGTACCGTACGGGGTGCCAACGCCTGTGCGGACGCAGGGGGCGATGCGTTCACCGCACTACCGGGCTGAGCCCGTATCAGTTGCCCCTGCTCATCGGCCGGGTGGAGCGCCGGATTGCCGGGCTGAGACCAGGTGCGGGGACGGCCGCGGGGCCTGCCGTTGTGTAAGGCAGTGATCCTGCTGTGCTTCCTGCTGCGGCACAACCCGGTGCAGGAGATGGCCAGTGGGCGTCCGGTCTTTCCCGGCCGACCGCACAAGGTCACGGTGACACCTCCTACTCTGCCGGGCGCGCGAAAGAGGTTCACTCACTGAGCCCTTTCAGGGTTGCCGCTCCAGGGTGAGGACTGCTCTGGCGATTGCCGACATTCGATTTGGGCTGCACCGAGCTTTGCGGAAGATG
>NZ_JBSFWT010000186.1:0-2655 GCF_053594975.1 Streptomyces sp. NPDC002537 | reverse complement strand
CATCTTCCGCAAAGCTCGGTGCAGCCCAAATCGAATGTCGGCAATCGCCAGAGCAGTCCTCACCCTGGAGCGGCAACCCTGAAAGGGCTCAGTGACCGGATCCGCATCACGTCACTCAGACGATGGGCCAGGAGCTGGATCCGCCGGGCTCCGCTGTGCGGTTCCAGCTCCGCCTCCGGCCATGCACCGGCAACGACGTACTCGGCCGGCGTTCTCGATCGACGTCTTCCTCCAGGCATGGCGCCAGTCTGTCCGATATCCAACAGCACTGAGAGCCCGATCATTTCCCACACGTTTTCCAACAGAGCCCCCCGCACGTCTGCTTGGTACGGAGCGGTGACGGCCGCTTCGTGGAGCGAGAACTGCAGGAGGAACCGGCTCAAGGGCTCCTGTTCAGGTGTGGAAGCACCGTCCCTGGTGAGTACGACAGCCGGGTCGGTGTCCGCGGCGTTGGGCTGCCAGGGCAGCGACCAGTCCCAGCCGCCCTGGTTCTCGACGGCGAAGACCAGGCGCCCTTCACAGCCGCCGGGCGTAAGTGCTGCCAGCGGTTCGATGGCGTTCTGCTTCCCGAGGATGGCCGGGCGCCTCTCGGCAAGGCGGTAGAAGTCGGCCAGCGCGGGAGGAACGAAGGCGGGGACCGTACGGGCGGGGGGCGCCGGATCGGCCTCCGGGTACCAGCCGGTGACGAAAACCTCCAAGGCCTGCCGCGGATCATACTCGACCAGCTCCAGCCATTCCAGTCCGGGCAGGAGGGGCGTGGCGCCGGGCGGCCGGACCACAGCGAGCGTCTCGCGGCTCAGAGGCGGGTCGATCCACAGGTCGCAGCCCATCACCGTCGCTCTCCTCACACCTGCCGACCCGGATGACGCCGAGGTAGAGACAGCGGCCGTCGCTCCGGACCGCGAGGTGAACGGGCAGCTCCGGGATGTCCGCCAGGCGGGTGGTGAAGGACATGGGCCCCATGAGCCGTGCCCTGACGGGCTCAGGAACGGGACCGATCAGCCGGAACCCCTCGTCGTTCCACACCCCGCTGACGGTGGCGCCATCACCGGCGTCCGCGATGACGGCCGTGCCCGACGCGCCGAGAGCCACCACAGCACCAGGCACCGGGAACACTCGTACACCAGAACCGGCAAGGCCAAGGACCTTGTCTTCGTCAACCATGTCCAAGCGGTTCAGCGGCATCCGCAGAGTGTATCCGGGAAACGATCACCGCCAATGTGGGAAGCGATCTTCAGCTGCCTTAGATACCTGCTGGTCAGCACCACTCGTGAACACCCGTACTCAGAAGGGATCCCTGATGGACACGGAGAGCGGTCGCCTGATCGAGGACGCTGACGGCGTGTCGGTTGCGGTGCTGGACGGGGGCGTTGACGGTGCCGGTGCGGCATCGAAAGCAACAACTCTGAGCCGTGAGGCGGCGGCCGCGCACGGGCTGAGTCCGCAGCTGCTGGACGAGCTGGCCGACCTGGCCGCCGACAAGGTCCGTGCCGACGGGCTTCGGCTGATCGGTGAGGGGGGCCTGCTGGTCGAGCTGACCCGGCACCTGATGCAGGTCGCCGTCGAGGCGGAGATGGACCGGCACCTGGCAGAGGAGGCCGGCCGCACCGGCGGCTGGCCGGGGCTCGCGCTCCGGGGGCAACGCCCGCAACGGCTACCGGTCCAGGAAGGTCATAACGGAGGTCGGCACCGTGACGGTGCAGGTCCCCAGGGACCGGCTGGGCACCTTCAGCTCCGGCGTGCTGCCCAAGTACGCGCGGCGGACCGGCGGCCTGGAGGAGATGGTCCTCTCGCTCACCGCGAAGGGGCTGACCTCCGGGGAGATCGTCGCTCGCCGCACACCCCGGTCGACGCCGCCCGTACCCTGGCCGGCACCGGCCCCGACCATCCGGGCGACTGGATGCCGATCGAGCGCCACTTCCGCGACGGACACACCGAGACCTGATGGACCGCCGACGCCCGCCTGAGCGGCTACGGCCCGAACAGTCCGTGCCGCCTGGTCGTGGCCACCACCGATCCGGGCAGGCTGCCGGAGAACGCCACCTGGTACCTGGCCACCAACCTCCCCCACCCCGACGCCCCGCACGCCGCCACCTCCCCGCACCCGCCGACCGGCCTCGCCGAGATCGTCCGCCTCTACGGGCTGCGGCCCTGGATCGAGCAGAGCTACAAACAGATCAAGGACGAACTCGGCTGGGCCGACTTCCAGGTCCGCTCCGCCCGCGCCATCAAACGCCACCAGACCCTGGTCAACTGCGCGTTCTCCTTCTGCTGGGACCGGTGGTTCGCACCCCCCGGACCCCTGGATGCCACCGCACCGGATCCGTGCCCCGACGACGGGCCAGAGAGGGGGGCCGGCCACACCCCACCAGCCCCAGCCGCCTTGCTGGCCCAGGGCCTTACGCGCCGTCCGCGCCTGGCTCACCCCTGCCACCACCCTCCACCGCTGGTGGCAGGCCTGGACGGACAAGGACCCACCCACCGAGCTCCAAGCCCTGCTCGACGCGGTCACCACTGGCAGACCTCTTGACCTCTACCGCCGGAATTAACGAACTACCGGTAGTGCTCGATTCCTCAAAGGCGGTACTCAAAACGGCGCCTGAGGATGCGCGTGGGTGGGGCTGGTCTGCCCCAGATCCAGGGTTTGGCGCGTGC
>NZ_JBSFWT010000185.1:0-2734 GCF_053594975.1 Streptomyces sp. NPDC002537 | reverse complement strand
CGGGGTGGTGCGGGACTGCTTCGCTTTACGTCCCGCACCACCCCTGCGCGTCCCGGCCTCTGCCGTCACCCCATCTCCAGCCCTTGGGGGTCCCCCCGGACGGAGTCTGGGGGAGTTTGAGGACACCGCGCGGAGCGCGGTCGGGGGTCTGGGGCGGAGCCCCAGTTTCGGGAAGGGGCGGGGCGGGGAAAGGCCCGCCGCAGGCGCGCAGCGGGTCCGGATGTCCGTACCGGCCCGGTCAGGGCGCCTCGCGCCAGCGGTTGGTGATCGGGAGGCGGCGGTCCTTGCCGAAGCCCTTGGCGGAGATCTTCGTGCCCGGCGGGTACTGCCGCCGCTTGTACTCCGCGGTGTCCACCATCCGCAGCACCCGCGTCACCAACTCCGCGTCGAAGCCCGCCGCGACGATCTCCGCCCGGCCCTTGTCCCGGTCGACGTAGAGCTCCAGGACGCGGTCCAGCACGTCGTAGTCCGGCAGCGAGTCCGTGTCCACCTGGCCCGGCCGGAGCTCGGCGCTCGGTGGCTTGGTGATGGAGTTCTCCGGGATCGGCGGGGTCTCGCCGCGCTCCTCGGCGGCCCGGTTGCGCCATTCGGCGAGCCGGAAGATCAACGTCTTGTAGACGTCCTTGATCGGTCCGTACGCGCCGACGGAGTCGCCGTACAGCGTGGAATAGCCGCAGGCCAGCTCGGACTTGTTGCCCGGCGCGAGCACGATGTGCCCCTCCTGGTTGGAGATCGCCATCAGCATCGTGCCGCGCAGCCGCGACTGCAGGTTCTCCTCGGCGAGGCCGGTGAGCCCCAGCGCCCCCATATAGGCGTCGAACATCGGCGCGATCGGCACGGTCCGGAAGTGCAGACCGGTGCGCCGGGCGAGTTCCTCGGCGTCCGCGATCGAGTGCTCGGAGGAGTAGCGGGACGGCATGGCCACGCCGTGGACGTTCTCCGCGCCGAGCGCGTCGCACGCGACGGCGGCGACGAGCGCGGAGTCGATGCCGCCGGAGAGCCCGATCAGGACGCTGCGGAAGTTGTTCTTGGTGACGTACGCGCGCAGGCCGGTGACCAGCGCCCCGTACACCTCCTCCTCGTCACCGAGCCGCTCCGCGACCGTGCCCGCGGCCTCCGGCGCATAGCCGGGCAGCGGGTCGGCGGAGAGGGTGACGTGGTCGATGCGCAGGCCGTCGGCCACGACGCCGGACGGCGCCCCGGCGGCAGCGGCGGGCAGGTCGAGGTCGATCAGCACGCAGTGCTCCGCGAACTGCGGCCCCCGCGCGAGGACTTGGCCGTGGCCGTCGACGACGATCGTGTCGCCGTCGAAGACCAGCTCGTCCTGGCCGCCGGTCGACGCGACGTACGCGGTCGTGCACCCGGCCTCCTGGGCGCGCTTGCGGACCAGCTCCAGCCGGGTGTCGTCCTTCTCCCGCTCGTACGGGGAGGCGTTGATCGACAGCAGCAGCCCGGCCCCGGCGGCGCGGGCACCGGGCACCCGGCCGCCCTCCTGCCACAGGTCCTCGCAGATGGCGAGCGCGACGTCGACGCCGTGCACCCGCACCACCGGCATGGTGTCACCGGGCACGAAGTAGCGGAACTCGTCGAAGACCCCGTAGTTCGGCAGGTGGTGCTTGGCGAAGGAGAGCGCCACCTCGCCCCGGTGCAGCACGGCGGCGGCGTTGCGCGGCGCGCCCGCGGGCTTGCCGAGCCGGGGCCGGCCGTCCTCGCTGCGGTCGAGGTAGCCGACGACCACCGGCAGCTCGCCGAGGCCCTCGGCGGCCAGCCGGGCGGCGAGCGCGCGCAGCGCCTCCCGGCCCGCCTCGACGAAGGACGGCCGCAGGGCGAGGTCCTCGACGGGATAGCCGGTCAGCGCCATCTCGGGGAACGCCGCCAGATGGGCGCCCTGCTCGGCGGAGTGCCGGGTCCAGCGGACGATCGACTCGGCGTTCCCGACGAGGTCGCCGACGCAGGAATCGATCTGGTTCAGAGCGAGACGAAGTTGGGGCACGCCGCCAGTCTAATCGTCTGTCTGACGCGATCTGTGGTGTGACGGGCGTCATGGTCGAGCGTGGGCGAGCGTATGTGATCTTGTGACAAGCTTCGCCATCTGCCCATGGCGTGTGCCATGGGCATGTCTTGTCGAAGTTCTTCCTAGGAGACCGCGTTGAGCACGCAGCCGCCGCAGTGGGGCCCGCCCGCGCCGCAGAGCCCCTACCCCCCGGCCGTGCCGCCTCAGAACCCGTACGGTTCGGGCTACCCGCAGCAGGCGCCGATGGGCTACCCCGCCCCGGGCCCCGCCGCCTACGGCCTGGCGATGAAGCGCCGCAACCCCGTGGGTGTCTGGCTGGGTCTGCCGATCATCACGTTCGGCATCTACACCCTGGTCTGGTACTTCAAGATCCACAAGGAGATGGCGGAGTTCGACAGTCGTCGGCACATCAGCCCCGCGGGCAGCCTGCTCACGCTGATGTTCGGTGGCTGGCTGATCATCCCGCCGTTCGTCTCGCTGTACAACACCGGCAAGCGCATCGCGGACGCCCAGCGCGCCGCCGGCCTGCGGCCCACCTGCAGCGCCGGACTCGGCCTGCTGCTCTGTTTCCTCTTCGGCCTGGTCTCGCTCTACTACCAGAGCGAGCTGAACAAGGTCGTCGACCACTACCAGCAGGCCGCGCCCGGCACCCAGGTGCCGCTGGCCGTCTGAGTCACTCCGTACGACGGCCCGTGGGGCCCGCGCCGATCCGGCGCGGGC
>NZ_JBSFWT010000184.1:0-3040 GCF_053594975.1 Streptomyces sp. NPDC002537 | reverse complement strand
GTGTCCTGGGAGAGCGATCGGCCGCGTCGTGCGGGGGTGTCGTCCTTCGGGATCAGTGGCACCAACGCGCATGTGATCCTCGAAGAGGCCCCGGCCGGGGAACCCACCGCCACGGACCTTCCGGAGCGGCCGGAGGCCACGGGCCTGGTGCTGTGGCCCGTCTCCGGGGCGAGTACGGATGGCCTGCGGGCGCAGGCACGGCAGTTGCTGGACCTGGTACAGGGCGACAATGTTCCGGACCCGGCGGACGTAGGGCTCGCGCTGGCCACCACCCGTGCGCAGTTGGAACACCGTGCAGTGATCGTCGGCTCCGACCGTGCCGAGCTGGCGGCCGGGCTGGCCGCACTGGCCGAGGAGACCCCAGCTACGGGATTGGTGCAGGGCGTGGCCCGCACCAGCGGCAAAACCGCCTTCCTCTTCACCGGGCAGGGCGCGCAGCGCGTCGGTATGGGCCGTGAACTGTACGAGGCCTTCCCCGTGTTCGCCCAGGCCCTGGACGAAGTGTGCGCTCACTTCGACGGGCTGCTGGAAGTGCTGTTCGCAGAGGAAGGGTCGGTGGAGGCGGGGCTGCTGGAGCGTACGGAGTACGCACAGCCCGCCCTGTTCGCAGTCGAAACCGCACTGTTCCGCCTGGCCACATCCTGGGGCATACGCCCGGACGTGATGGCCGGCCACTCCGTGGGCGAGATCGCCGCAGCCCACGCAGCGGGGGTGTTCTCCCTCGCGGACGCATGCACGCTGGTCGCCGCACGCGGCCGCCTCATGCAGGCCCTCCCGTCGGGCGGGGTGATGGCAGCCGTCCAGGCAACCGAGGACGAGGTCCTCGCTCTCCTCGACGGTGCCACCGACGCGGCCATCGCCGCCGTCAACGGCCCGCGCGCGGTCGTGGTCTCCGGCGCCCGTCACACCGTTGACGCGATCGTCGAAGACCTGCGGGGTCAGGGGCGCAAGACCTCCCTGCTCAAGGTCTCCCACGCCTTCCACTCACCCCTCATGGACCCCATGCTCGACGACTTCCGCACAGCGATCTCAGGCCTGACATTCACCGAACCACACACCCCCATCGTCTCCACCGTCACCGGCCGCCCCGCCACCGCGGGCGAACTCACCTCGCCCGCCTACTGGGTAGAGCACGTCCGCCACACAGTCCGCTTCGCCGACGCCGTCCACACCCTGGCCGACGACGGCGTCACCACGTTCCTGGAAGTCGGCCCGGACGCCGTCCTGACCGCGATGACCTCCACCGTGCTGGACGACGACACCCTCTGCATCCCCCTCCTCCGCCGCAACCACCCCGAACAAACCGAAACCCTCACCGCACTCGCCCGCCTCTGGACCCACGGACACACCCTCGACTGGACCACCCTCCACACCAACAACCCCACCCAACACATCAACCTCCCCACCTACCCCTTCCAACGCCAGCGCTACTGGATCAACGCGGTGGCGGGGCAGACGGACGTGGCTGCCGCCGGTCTGGCTTCCGCGCAGCACCCGTTGCTCGGTGCCACGCTCACGCTGCCGGAGTCGAGCGCGGTGGTGCTGACGGGCCGCATCGGTCTCCAGTCCCATCCCTGGCTGGCCGATCACGGCGTCATGGGGGCCGCTCTCCTGCCCGGCACCGCCTGCGTCGAGCTCGCCCTCCGGGCGGGTGACCAGGTGGGGTGCGGCCTGTTGGAGGAGCTCACCCTGGAGGTGCCGCTCGTCCTCCCGCCGCGCGGCGGCCGTGACCTGCAGGTGTCCGTGGGCGAGCCGGACGGGACAGGCCGCAGGCCGGTCGCCGTGTACTCGCGGGCTCAGGACTCCTCCGGGGACGATGCCTGGGTCCGGCACGCCGGCGGTCTGCTCGCGGACGGCACAGCCGAAGCGCGTTCCGGGACCGACCTGAGTGTGTGGCCGCCCGAGGGTGCCGCACCCGTTGATGTGAGTGCGCTCTACCCGGCCCTGGCCGCCGACGGCCTCGAATACGGTCCGGTCTTCCGCGGGCTGCGCGCCGCCTGGCGCCGCGACGGCGAGGTCTTCGCCGAGGTCGCCCTTCCCGAGGAGGCTCACGGCGACGCCGGTGCATTCGGGCTTCACCCCGCTCTTCTCGACGCGGCCCTGCATGCCACCGAGTTGCTGGGGGATGACGTCCGGCAGCCCGGACGCGGTGCGGCGCTTCCGTTCTCGTGGAGCGACGTGTCGCTGCACGCTTCGGGGGCGACCTCACTGCGGGTCAGGGTCACGGCTGTCGAGGGTGGCGCGGAGGCGACGGCGCTGGAGCTGGCCGATGCGGCCGGAGCGCCGGTGGCGTCGGTGCGTTCCATGGTCGCCCGGCCGGTGTCGGCCGAGCAGATCACGAGGGCGGGTGAGGGCTCGCTGCCGCTGTACCAGGTGGAGTGGGCCCCGATCCCGATGGACGGCGTGGGATCGGCCGCGGCCGGTCCGGAGGGCTGGGTGGTTCTCGGCCCGGAGGCGGACGGCTGGGCGTGGACGGGGATGGTGTCGCGCCCCGACCTGGCCTCGCTGGGCGATGTGGTGCCGCAGGTGGTGCTCCTGCCGTGCCCGGTGGTGGAGTTCGAGGACGGGGACGAGGCCACGGCGATGCCGGAGCGGCTCCGCGAGGTGCTCGGCGAGGTGCTCGGCACGCTTCAGCAGTGGGTTGCCCAGGAGCGGTTGTCGCCCTCCCGGCTGGTCGTCGTCACGCGGGACACGGACGGTCCCGGCGGGCTGATCAACGCCGCGGTGGAGGGTATGGTCCGCTCGGCCCAGGCGGAGCACCCGGAATCCTTCGTTCTGGCCCGCTGGGACGGTGCCGAGTCCTCGGCCCGCTACTTCCCTGCCGCGCTCGCCGGTGCCGAGCCGCAGGTGTGGGTCCAGGCGGACGGTGTGCGGGCGGCCCGGCTGGGACGCGTCGTACCGGATGAGCGGGCCGCGGCCGCGCCGGCGGTCACCGGTTTCGAGGACTGGGGCCCCGACGACACCCTCCTCATCACCGGCGGCACCGGCGGACTCGCCACCCTCCTCGCCGAACACCTCATCACCCACCACCACATCCACA
>NZ_JBSFWT010000183.1:0-3097 GCF_053594975.1 Streptomyces sp. NPDC002537 | reverse complement strand
ACACCGCGGCCGCCGACACCACCCACGAGCAGGACCAGCTCACCCAGGCCGCCACCACCGCCGCCACCCAGGCCAAGACCGACGCCGCCAAGGCCCAGGCCAGGGCCGACCGCGACCGGGCCGCCAAGGACGCCACCGCCAGCCGCTCCGAAGACCGCACCCCCGTCCAGCAGGCACCCGCCACCCCCGCCACCCCGGCGGCCCCGGCGAAGAAGGCCTACACCGACAACCTCGACGGCTGGATCACCGAAGCCCTCGACATCATGCACACCAAGGGCATCCCCGGCTCCTACGAAGGCCTCAAGCGCAACATCATGCGCGAGTCCACCGGCAACCCCCAGGCCATCAACAACTGGGACTCCAACGCCGTCGCCGGCATCCCCTCCAAGGGCCTCCTGCAGATCATCGACCCCACCTTCAAGGCCTACCACGTCGACGGCACGTCCTGGGACATCTACGACCCGGTCGCCAACATCGTCGCCTCCTGCAACTACGCCGCCAAGACCTACGGCTCCATGGACAACGTCAACTCCGCCTACTGACCGGCGGACACCGCTTCCTCGTCGAAGGGCGGCGGCACCCACATCGGGTGCCGCCGCCCTTCGACGTATGTGCAGGACGACCAGGAGGAGACGGAGCATGACCACGCTGTATCCCAGTGACGGCGACGTCGTCGCGGCCTGCGCGCGCCACTTCTCGCACGGAGCCCGGCTGGAGGAGGGCGCGCTGCTGCGCGACGCCCACCGCCTGGCGGGCATCCCGGGCGTCCTTATCCACGGGCCATCGGTCCGCCGACGCGACCGCCGCCCACATCGGCGCCGCCCTCGACCGCTTCTCCCGCGCCTGAGCGCCCGGGGCGCGACGTGAACGGCCCGTTCCGCACCGGTCGCCTACGTACGACGTGCCGTCGTCCGCCGACCGGACGCTCGGATGTCGGGCCTACGGCCATGGTGCGCCCGTCCAGGAGCCGTCCGGGGATCGGAGGGCTCCGGCGTCGTCACGTGCCATACGGATGTGCGTCCGGGGGTTGCCGCAGCGCGGCGAAGGCCGGAAGTGGGGCTGGGCGCCGGGGCGTTCGTGCTCTACCCCGGCGTGGGCGGGCCCGGTGCCGGCGGGTCCGCCCGCCGACCGGAAACCATCCCACCGGTTCCCGCGGGCACGGCATCCGCATGGCGGAGAACCACGGCTCGGGCGACCGTGGCCAGTGGTTCATGTTCCCGCTGATGCGGAGCAGTTGATTCATCTTCGCCGGGGGAATGTGCCGGTCCGGGGAATGCCGGGCGCGGTCCGGTGCCCTTTCAACAATTCCGGAGAAAGAGCGTCGGCGCTCCCGCGCGGCTACGGCAAGGGCTTTTTCCGGCTGCCCGGAGATCCCCCGGGGCGGCCCTGTTCTTTTCGCGCACCGGCTGGAAACTGCACTATCCGACCCGCCGTAACCCCGTGAGACTTCAGCAGCGCAAGCACGAATTACGAGCCCGATCAAGTGAGGAGTGTGTCAATGTACCCAAGGCTCACGGAACTGGGCAGCCGGGTGCTCCGGATGTTCGTTCCCGAGATCGACGCGGCGGCCATGGAGATCCTCTCCTGCGGCAACTACCCGGCTTGCTGGCAGTGCGGTGAGAAGTGCGGCTACAACGCCCCCTGCTGGGCCTGCTGCAACTCCAACGGGTGCCCCACCATTGTCTGTCAGTGCTAGCGGCAACGGCACTGCGCTGAGACCCGGCCGGGGAATACCGGACCTTGTCGTCCGGATCTCGTATTCCCCGGCCGGCTGACCGGAAAGACCGCCCCCGACCGGGCGCGCCGCGACGACAACTGGTGGAGGAAACCAAGTGGGATATCTGGCACTCGGCATCCGCTGTCTGATCGGCGCGGTGTTCCTCGCCTCGTCCGTCGGCAAAGTCATGGGACAAGGCGCGTTCGACCGGTTCGTGTCCTCGGTGGAGGGCATGCGGGTGCTCCCCGCCCGGTCGGCCCGGTCGGTGGCGCGTTCCGTGGTGGTCGCCGAATTCACCGTGTGCGTGGCGCTCGTGGCACCGGTCCGGGCAGCCGCCGTCACGGGATTCGTCGTCGCGGGCGGCCTTCTGGCCGTGTTCGCGACGGGAATCCTGCTGTCCCTGCGGCAGGGCGTCCGCGCGCCCTGCCGATGTTTCGGCGTGTCCGCGAGCCCGCTCGGCCCGCGACACGTCGTACGGAACCTCGTGCTCACGGCCCTGACGGTCGTCGGCGCGGCGGCCGTGTCCGCGTCCGGCGCGACCACCGCGGGCGGGGCGGCCGTGGCGGTGGTCGGGGGCCTGCTCGCGGGCGGACTCGTGGCCGCCCTCGACGACATTCTCGACCTGTTCCGGCCCGTCGACCGGGCCCCGGGCCTCGCCCGCGGCCAGTGACGACCAGAGCTGGCGAACCCGGAGGAGACGACGCCATGCCCGTCCTGATCGCGGCAGTGGTACTGGTGGGAGCACTCTGTACGTTGGACCTGATCCTCACACTGGGAGTGGTCAAGCGACTGCGCGAACACACCGCGCTGATCTCCAAGCTGGCGAGCAGCTCGCCCGGCAGACCGCCCGTCATCGGAGTGGGCGAGGAAGTCGGCGAGTTCAGCGCCGTCGCCGTCGACGGCGACGTGGTGACCCGTGAATCCCTCGTCGGTGACACCCTGGTGGCGTTCTTCTCGCCCAGCTGCGGCCCCTGCCACGAGATGCTGCCGAAGTTCGTGGAGTACGCGCGGGCGGTGGACGGCGGCCGCGACCAGGTGCTCGCCGTGGTGGTCGGCTCCCCCGACCGCGCGAAGAGCCAGGTCACCGAACTCTCCCCGGTGGCCCGGGTGGTGGTCGAGGGCGGCAGCGAGGCCGTCCTGGCCGACGCGTTCCAGATCAAAGGCTTCCCCACGCTGCTGAAGGTCGGTCAGGACCCCGAAGGCAGGCAGGTCATCGCGGGCAACCAGGTGGACCTGGACGCCCCCGCCGTAGCGGCATGAGCGCCCCGCACGGCCCGGGGCCTGGCTACATCGGCGGCTACGGCAAGGACGCCCGGATCACCAGGCTGCTGGACCGCACCGAACTGTGGTTCCTGATCTCCGCCAACCCGGACGGCTACG
>NZ_JBSFWT010000182.1:0-3186 GCF_053594975.1 Streptomyces sp. NPDC002537 | reverse complement strand
GCTGGCGGACGTGCTCCGGCGGCGCGGCAAGACGGACGAGGCGGAGCGGCTGCTGCTCCGGTCGTCCCGGCTCCGGCCCCGGTCGCCGCTCCGGCCCCGGTCACCCCGGCTCCGGCCGCCGCCGCGGTGAGCGACGGCGCGTACGTCACCCCGCTGGTGCGCAAGCTCGCCGCCGAGAACAACGTGAACCTGGCGACCGTCCAGGGCACCGGCGTCGGCGGTCGCATCCGCAAGCAGGACGTCATCGCCGCCGCCGAGGCCGCCAAGGCCGCCCCGGCTCCGGCCCCGGCCGCCGCCCCCGCCGCGCCGAAGGCCGCCGCCGCGGCCCCGTCGCCGCTGCGCGGTCAGACGGTCAAGATGACCCGCATGCGCAAGGTCATCGGCGACAACATGATGAAGGCGCTGCACGGCCAGGCGCAGCTCACCTCCGTGGTCGAGGTGGACATCACCAAGATCATGAAGATGCGCGGCAAGGCCAAGGACGCGTTCGCGCAGCGCGAGGGCGTCAAGCTCTCCCCGATGCCGTTCTTCGTCAAGGCCGCCGTCCAGGCGCTGAAGGCCCACCCGGTCGTCAACGCCCGGATCAACGAGGACGAGGGCACCATCACCTACTTCGACTCCGAGAACGTCGGCATCGCCGTCGACTCGGAGAAGGGCCTGATGACCCCGGTCATCAAGGGTGCGGGTGACCTCAACATCGCGGGCATCGCCAAGAAGACCGCGGAGCTGGCCGGCAAGGTCCGCTCCGGGAAGATCTCGCCGGACGACCTCGCCGGCGCGACCTTCACGATCAGCAACACCGGCTCGCGCGGTGCGCTGTTCGACACGGTCATCGTGCCCCCGAACCAGGTCGGCATCCTGGGCATCGGCGCGACCGTCAAGCGCCCGGTGGTCGTCGAGACCCCCGAGGGCACGGTCATCGCCGTCCGCGACATGACCTACCTGTCGCTCTCCTACGACCACCGCCTGGTGGACGGCGCCGACGCGGCCCGTTACCTGTCGGCCGTCAAGGAGATCCTGGAGGCCGCCGAGTTCGAGACCGAGATCGGTCTCTGAGCCCCACCGGCTGAGGCAGTCGCCTGAAGGCGCGGCCCCGGTCCCGTACTTTCCGTACGGGCCGGGGCCGCGCCTTTCGCGTGGGCGGGTTTGGCGCGCCTTTTACGCTCCCGAAACCGGGCGGGCCGCCGGGAGCCCCCGCTCTGCCGGGATAATGACGTGCGGTCCGGTTCCGGGCCCGCCCGCTAAGGAGCCCCCACATGGCCACACCCGTCGTGCATTCGCTGCGCGAGCAGATCCGTGAGCACATCCTCGAAGGCATCATCAGCGGGCGCTGGCAGCCGGGCGAGCGGATCGTGGAGCGGCGGATCGCCGCCGAGCTGACGGTGAGCCAGACCCCGGTGCGGGAGGCGCTGCGGGAGCTGGAGTCGCTGCGGCTGATCGAGTCGGTGCCCAACAAGGGCGTCAGGGTGCGCACCCTGACCCCCACCGACCTCAAGGAGAGCTATCCCGTACGGGCCGGCCTGGAGCAGGTCGCCGCGGAACTGGCGGCGCCCGCCCTGGCCGAGGACGACGCGGCGCTCCGGGCCGAGGTGGCCGCGCTGTACGCGGCGGACCGGTCGGGCGACGGCGAGGCGCAGGTGCGGCACACGGTGGCCTTCCACCGGGAGATCGTCAGAGCCGCCGGGAACTCCGTCCTGCTGCACACCTGGGAATCGCTGGGCATCGAGGTGTGGACGACGCTGTCGATCCGCTGGCTGAGCCCGGAGCCCCGCTCGTACGCGGAGGACCACGAGGAGATCGTGGCGGCCTTCGAGCGGCGCGATCCGGAGATCGGCGAGCTGCTGCGGACCCATGTGCTGAGCTGCGCGCCCCGGCTCTGACACCCCCCTTCTCCGCTCCTCGGGAAAGTTTTTCCGTACGTCACGTTGATCGATCATCGATCAGAGGCGTATCGTCTCCGCGGGACACTTATGCGTCCCGTACACCCGGTCCTGCCGGTACGAGCCCCGCCATGGCGCCCTGTCCTGTGACATGGCGAGGCTCGACGGCGAGGGCAGGGCCCCGCGCGCCTTCCCATGCCCTGGCCGACGCGCGGGGTCCTGTCGTCGCCGCTGGGCATGATGGACGCATGCGCGCAGCCAGACTGATCAAATTGGTGCTGCTGCTCCAGTCCCGCCCGTCGATGACGGGGTCCGAGCTGGCCCGGCAGCTGGAGGTCTCGGAGCGCACGGTCGCCCGGGATGTCCTCGCCCTCTCCGAAGCGGGCGTCCCCGTCTACGCCGACCGCGGCCGGTCCGGCGGCTACCGCCTCATCGGCGGGTACCGCACGCGCCTCACCGGTCTGGGACGGACGGAAGCGGAGGCGCTGTTCCTGTCCGGGGTCCCGTCCGCGCTGCGCGAGATGGGGCTGGCCGACGCGGCCTCCGCCGCCCGGCTCAAGGTCGCCGCCGCGCTCCGGCCCGACCTGAGCGACGCCCCGACGAGCGCCGCCCAGCGCTTCCACCTGGACGCGCCCGGCTGGTGGCAGCCCGCCGATCCCCCCGAACTGCTGCCCGCGATCGCCGACGCCGTATGGGACGACCGCTGGATGACCGCCCGTTACCGCAGGCGCGACACGGAGGTGGAGCGCGAGCTGGAGCCGTACGGGCTCGTCCTGAAAGCGGGCGTCTGGTACCTGGCGGCCCGAGCGGAGGGCCAGTTCCGCGTCTACCGGGTCGACCGCTTCACGGCCGTGACGGCCGGCGAGGACCGCTTCCTGCGCTCGGAGACCTTCGACCTGCCGGACTTCTGGGAACGGCAGGCGGAGGAGTTCACCCGCTCACTGCTGCGCGAACGGGTACGGCTGCGCCTGACCGCCGAGGGTGCGCGGCTCCTGCCGCATGTCACCGACCGCGCGGCCGCGCGGGAGGCGACGGCCTCCGGCGCGGAGGCGGGGGGTCTGCTCACCGTCACCCTGCGGGTGGAGTCTCTCGACGTGGCGTACGGGCAGCTTCTTGCGCTGGGGCCGGAAGCGGAAGTGTTGGAGCCGTCTTCGCTGCGCGAACGCTTCGCCGAGGCGGCGGCGCGGGGCGCGGCGCTCTACCGGTGAGGTGTGCCGCCGGGCCCCCGACTACCCCGCCGTTGCCGCCTGCGGCGGGAGCGGCCTACGGCCGCGTCCTCAAACGCCGGACGGGCTGGATTTCCAGC
>NZ_JBSFWT010000181.1:0-3309 GCF_053594975.1 Streptomyces sp. NPDC002537 | reverse complement strand
GGGCGATGTCGTCCGGAGCCCGGTCGCTGTGAGGCATCGTCGATGAGGTGGCTGCGGTACTGGATCTCGCGGGGGCCACGGCGGAGGGCCCGGACGAGCTGGTCGGGGTCGGTGAACGCGGTGTTGGCCTGGGAACTGCGGCGTAACAGGGACCAGATGCCTTCGACGGGGTTGAGGCCGGGCGCGTAGGACGGCAGCTGGAAGACCGTGATCCAGTCATGCCGGGCAACGAAGTCGCGAAAGCCTTTCGTGCGGTGGGTGGTGAAGTCGATCCGGGGCGCGGTTCCGGTCTTGTCGACCGGTCCGTTTCCCCGGACCGCTTCCCGCACCCGGCGTGCCCGTTTCCGAGCACCGGGCGCTCCACAAGTCCTGTTCAGAACCAGTGTGTTGTCCTCATTCCAGACCGGGCCAAGGTGTCGGGATGACTGTTCCCCGGTAGCGGTAACGCGTAGTGGTCACCTTCGCCGGGTTGAACAGCGGCCTTTCCTCCGAGGCCGGCCACCATCCGACGTCGCAGTAGCGGCGACGGAGGTCCTTCCAGGTGGACCGGCGATGCTTTCGGCGCAACCAGCTCCCGACCTGGCGCCACGTGTAGTAGCTCAGGTAGGCGAAGGTGCGGCTGGACACGCCGGGCCGGAAGTAGACGCACCAGCCCTTGAGCGCCGGGTTGAGCTGACGCAGCAGGGCGTCGAGCGGCTGGCTCGTGTCCGTTGTCCGGCACATCGTCCTGACCTTGCCGATGATGGCCTTGACAGCCTTGCCGGACGGATAGGTGTAGATGTAGTGCCGGTTGCTGCCCCGTTTCCGGTGGCGCTGGATGCGCCAGCCGAGGAAGTCGAGGCCCTCGTCGATGTGGGTGATCAGGGTCTTCTCCGGCGACAGGCGCAAGCCCATCACGGACAAGACGCCTGTGATCTCTTCTCGGAGGGCTTCGGCGTCGTCCTTCGTGCCCGACACCATCAAGCACCAGTCGTCCGCGTAGCGGACGAGCCGGTAGTTGGGCAGGTGATGACGACGGCGCTTGGCCCTCTCCGTCTGACTGGATGCGGGCCCGCCGGGCCCTCGGGCGATGTACTCGTCCAGGACCGTCAGGGCCACATTGCTCAGCAGCGGTGAAAGGATCGAACCCTGCGGGGTTCCGGCGCGGTTCTCTCGCAGCATGCGGTCCTCGCCGAGGATGCCTGCCTTGAGGAACGCCTTCACCAGTGCCAGGACGCGCTTGTCACCGACGCGTGTCCGCACCCGGTCCATCAGGGCCGTGTGCGAGATCTCGTCGAAACAGGCCGTGATGTCGCCCTCGACGACCCACTCGTAAGAGCGGGACGCGAAGTAGCGCACCTCGGCCACGGCGTCATGAGCGCGACGGTTCGGGCGGAACCCGTAGGAACACGGGTGGAAATCCGCTTCGAGGATCGGCTCCAGCACCAGCTTCAAGGAAGCCTGGACCACCCGGTCGGCGATGGTGGCGATCCCCAGGCGGCGCAACTTGCCACCCGCCTTCGGGATCATCCGCTCCCGCACCGGCAGCGGGCGGAAACTACGGTCCTTGACCTGCGACCGCAGCCCGTCGAGGAAGTTCACGACGCCCTGCTCGGCCTCGATGGAACGGGCCGTGCGCCCGTCCACTCCGGCCGTGCGGGCTCCCCTGTTGCCCCGCACCCGATCCCACGCGACCAGAAGGAACGCGGGATCGGCAACGAGGTTGAACAGATCATCGAACCTGCGATGAGGGTCATCACGGGCCCAACAGTGCAGCTTGGTCTGGATCTTCAGTACCCTGCGCTCCGCCCCGAAGAGAACGGAGTCAAGCTCGTCGGTATTCACCGGCGACGGCCTCCTGACCTTCCAGTACGTCCACTGCTGACTTGCTGGTCTCCTTCGCCATGTACGCGCCTCTCGCGCGCTCGGACTACTACGAGACCTCCGCCCCGCCCGACGGCCATCAGTCGGCAACGGACCTGCCCGCCGCCGGACCGGCTGCCCGGCGGGAAGGGCGACCGCGGGCGGTTCCCACGTTCACCACGGAATCGATCGAAGAGGGAGGTGTCCGCCTCTACCCCGACAGCCTCGCCAGACTTACGCCGCAGACTTTCGGCCTGGCCTCCTCACCGGACCTAAAAACCGGCTTCGGAGTTGAACGCCACCCAGACGAGTGACGACTCACGCGCTGCAACCCGGCCCGTATCCGTCAGATTTGAGCCGAGCGGGACACTTACGGGGCGTCAGACAGCGGTTCCTCTCGTACACCTTCTCCTCACTGCTTGCCGGACCCAGGCCGTCTGACAGTGCCGACCCGTCCCGTACTTTGGCAGGGCTGCTTCCCGCCGCCACCTGCGCTCCCAGGCGGCGGCTGCCCTCAGCTTCACCGGGCGGCTGCGACCGCCCAGCGGTGGAGTCCTTTCACCTCCACTCGATTCCGTCGCGCCTCGTGGCGCACTTCAGGTTGTCCCAGACGAGCACGAACGGGGCGCCGAGCTGCGAGCTGTTGGTGAACGGCGATGAGCAGGTCGCGGCAGTCGGTCCAGGCGAAACCCCGGCGCCCGGCTCTGGTCGCACCGCCATGGGGGCTGTGGAAGATGGGCCGGTAGATCAGACGGGACCGTTCACCGGGGCGGTAACAGCACAGGGCCGCCACCGAGATGCGCCCCCGGGAACCCCCGCGGACGCGTATCACCGGGGTGTGCCCGCGCCGGGCCCAAGTGCGGCAGGTGGGCGGCGACATCGAGAAGCCGGCCTCGTCCTCGAAGACGATCCAGCCACCGAGCGCGCCGCGGTGTTTCCACCAGCGGCCAGGTCTCCTTCACCCAGCCGGTCACCGCGTCCTGGTCGCGTTCCCCGGCCCGCCGGGCCGGGACCTGGCGGCTCCATCCGTGGCGCCGCAGCATCTGCGCGATCGTCGACAGGGTGAGGGTCTTGTGGAACCGGCGCCCGATCAGCGTCTTGATCCTGGCCAGGGACCAGGTCTGGTCCGGCCAACCATGGGCAACCGGCCCCTTGGCCAGCTCTTCCTCCAGTGCCGTGAACAGCTTGTCGCTCAGCTCCGGGCGGGATGCGGGCCCTTTCGAGCGCAGTGCTGATTCCCCGTTGGCCTCGTATGCCAGCCGCCACCGCTGGACCGAACGCACACTCACCCGTAATCGCTTCGCGATCAGCCTGTACGGCTGCCCGTCGGCGAACATCCCGGCCGCTTCCAGGCGGATCCGCTCACGGAACTCCCGCCGTTCATCGGTCAGTCCACCACCTTGCGGATACCTCATGTCCCCGGCATACCGCGACGACCACTGTCCGTCAGCCCCTGCGACATCACGA
>NZ_JBSFWT010000180.1:0-3472 GCF_053594975.1 Streptomyces sp. NPDC002537 | reverse complement strand
GCCCAAGGGACCCGCACCGCCGAGCGCAGCGACCCGGCACACTGGGGAGCATGTCCATTCATGAGAATCTGCTCGGGGGACCGCCTCCGACCCACCTGCCCGACGACCCCGAGCCGCGCGAGCTGCTCGCCTCCGGAGCCGCTCCCTCGGAGGTCGCGGCCAAGTACCCGGCGTCCTCGCTCGCGTGGGCGCAGCTCGCCGACGAGGCGTTCGAGGGCGGCCGGGTCGTCGAGTCCTACGCGTACGCCCGCACCGGTTACCACCGCGGACTGGACGCCCTGCGCCGCAGCGGCTGGAAGGGCCACGGCCCGGTGCCGTTCGAGCACGAGCCGAACCGCGGCTTCCTGCGCGCCCTGCACGCGCTGGCGCGGGCCGCGCAGGCGATCGGCGAGCAGGAGGAGTACGAGCGCTGCTCGACGTTCCTGCGCGACAGCTCCCCGACGGCCGCCAACACGCTCGGCTGACACGGGAGACCGACCGGAACGCCCCGCCCGGAGCGGGGCGTTCCGTCTGTGCGGAGAGTTATCCACAGGCCTTGCCCGGGGCGGCGCGGGCGACGGATGATGCCTGACAGGGGACCGGGGCTCCGAGGCCAACAGGAAGGGGCGGACCGCTACCCGGAAGCACGTTGTTGCCGAGGAGAGCGCGATGTCGCAGCCGCAACCACCCCGCCCGCACGCCCCGGAGGCCGCCACCGCCTCCCCGACCCTCGACTTCGAGGGCACCACACCGTACGAGGACTACGTCAGGGCCTCCGTGCTCAGCCGCCTCCAGGAGCCGCTGTCCGACGACCCGGGCGAGATGGTCTTCCTGGTCACCACCCAGGTGATGGAGCTGTGGTTCACCGTCCTCGCGCACGAGTGGCGCACCGCGGCGCTGGCCCTCCGCCGGGACGACCTCGCGACCGCGCTGGCCGCGCTCGGACGGTCCGTGTACGAGCTGGAGTCCCTCAACGCCTCCTGGAAGCCGATAGCGCATCTGACGCCCAGTCAATTCAATGCGTACCGGGGCGCGCTCGGCGAGGCGTCCGGCTTCCAGTCGGCGTCGTACCGCCGCCTGGAGTTCCTCCTCGGCGAGAAGTCCACGGCCATGCTGGTGCCCTACCGCGGCGCGCCCCGCGAGAGCGCGGAGCTGGAGCGGGCGCTGCGCGAGCCGAGCCTGTACGACGAGGTGCTGCGCCACCTCGCGCGCCGTGGCCACGCGATACCCACGGCCGTCCTCGACCGCGATGTCACCGAGCGCCACGCCCCCGACCCCGGCGTGGAGCGGGTCTGGCAGCGGATCTACGAGGGCCCGCAGCACAGCGACGAATGCCGGCTGGGCGAGAGCCTGACCGAGGTCGCCGAGCTGGTCTGGCGCTGGCGCAACGACCATCTCGTCGCCACCCGCAGGGCGATGGGCGCCAAGCCGGGCACCGGCGGCTCGTCGGGGGTGGCGTGGCTGGAGAAACGGGCCGCGCGGAATGTCTTCCCGGAGCTGTGGACGGCGCGCAGCCATGTCTGAGGTGAGAGGTGCGGACGTGCAGGAAACGTATGGAGAGCTCGCCCGCGCGGCCGCGGAGCTCGACGCGGCCGACGTGCTGCGCGCCAAGCGCGCGGAGTTCGCGCTGGACGACGGGACGGTCTACCTCGACGGCAATTCCCTGGGCGCGCTGCCCGCCGCGGTCGCCGCGCGCCTCGCGGAGGTCGTGGGGCGCGAGTGGGGGCGGCTCCGCATCCGGGCCTGGGACGAGGCGGGCTGGTGGGCCGCACCCGAGCGGATCGGCGACCGCGTCGGCCGGCTCGTCGGTGCCGCGCCCGGCCAGATCGTGGTCGGCGACTCGACGAGCGTCAACGTCTTCAAGGCGGTCGTGGCCGCGATCCGCCTGTCCCGGGAGCGGTCCGCGGACCGCGACGAAGTGCTCGTCGACGCGGCCACGTTCCCCACCGACGGCTATATCGCGGAGTCCGCCGCGCGGATGACGGGCTGCCGCGTCCGGGCCGTGGCCGCCGGGGCGATGGCGGGGGAGGCCGGGCCGCGCACGGCCGTCGCGCTCGTCAACCACGTCGACTACCGCTCGGGCCGCCTTCACGACCTGCCCGCCGTGACCGCCGCCGCGCACACCGTGGGCGCCCACGTCGTGTGGGACCTCTGCCACAGCGCAGGGGCCCTGCCCGTCGAACTCGACGCGCACGGCGTGGACTTCGCCGTCGGCTGTACGTACAAGTACCTCAACGGCGGGCCCGGCTCGCCCGCGTACCTCTACGTCCGCCGCGAGCTCCAGCCCCGCTTCGACTCGCCGCTGCCCGGCTGGAACTCGCACTCCGACCCGTTCGCGATGGCCCCCGCCTACGCGCCCGCCGACGGCGCCACGCGCGGCCGGGTCGGCACGCCCGAGATCCTCTCCCTGCTCGCGCTCGACACCGCGCTCGACGTGTGGGACGGCGTCCGGCTGACGGACGTCCGGGCCAAGAGCCTCGCCCTGACGGACTTCTTCCTGCGCTGCGTCGAGGAGTACGTGCCGAAGGGCCACGTCGAGAACGTCACCCCCGCCGCGCACGCGGAGCGCGGCAGCCAAGTGGCGCTGCGCTGCCACGGAGCGGGCGCGGTGATGGCGGAGCTCATACGCCGCGGGGTCGTCGGCGACTTCCGGCCGCCGGACGTCCTGCGCTTCGGCTTCACCCCGCTCTACACGGGCTTCGCGGACGCCGAGCGCGCCGCACGGGTGCTGGCGGAGGTGCTGGGGCCGTGACCGCGGCGGCCGAGGAGAGCGCGCTCCAGGCGCTCCCCTACGTGCCACCGGACGGGACCGTCGCCTACGGGGACCACCCCAGCCAGGTGATCGACCTCTACCGCCCTGCGCGGCCGACCGGCACGCGGGTGACACTGCTGCACGGCGGCTTCTGGCGGGAGGCGTACGACCGCCGCCATCTCGCCCCGCTGGCCGCCGCGTTGGCGGCCCGGGGCGCGGAGGTCGCGCTGGTGGAGTACCGCAGGGTGGGCGGGGGCGGCGGCCTGCCCGCCACGTTCGACGACGTGGCGGCGGCGCTCGCGATCCCCTTGCCGGGCGCGACCGGCAGACACGTCCTGGTGGGGCACTCGGCGGGCGGCCACCTCGCGCTGTGGGCGGCGAGCGCCGCGCCCGGCGGGCTGGCCCGGGTCGTGGCGGTCGCGCCGCTCGCGGATCTCGCGCTCGCGAGCGAACTCCGGCTCAGCGACGGGGCGGTCGCCGAGTTCCTCGGCGCTGACGACGGGCGGGTGGCCGGGGTGGATCCCGCGCGGATGCCGGGGGTTCGGGTGCCGGTGGTGGTGCTGCACGGGGCCGCTGACGCGGATGTTCCCGTGGAGGTGTCGCGGAGGTATGTCGCCGCGATGGGCGACGCGGCCGCCCTCCACGTGCTGCCCGGGGTGGGCCACTATGCGGCGGTGACGCCGGGGTCATGCGCCTACGGTGCGCTTCTCGCTGCGCTCGGCGGTGCGGGTCCCCTTCGGT
>NZ_JBSFWT010000179.1:0-3598 GCF_053594975.1 Streptomyces sp. NPDC002537 | reverse complement strand
GCCGGCAGCACCAACGGCGCCTCCAACGTCAACTCCTCCAACACCCCACACCCGACCTGATCCCCCGCCCGAATCGCCAACTCCACAAACCCGGTGCCGGGGAAGAAGATCGAGCCGCCGACGACATGGTCGGCCAGCCAGGGCTGGGTCTGGGCGGAGAGGCGTCCGGTGAAGAGGAACCCCTCGGAATCGGCGAGCGCGACGGCCGCGCCCAGCAGGGGGTGATGGGTGGCGCCGAGGCCGATGGCCTCCGGGTCACCGTGGTCCGTCGGCGTCTGGGACCAGAAACGGCGGCGCTGGAAGGCATAGGTCGGAAGGTCGACCCGGCGGGCTCCACTGCCCTCGAACACCGCGGGCCAGTCGACTTCGCCGCCTGTCGCGTACACGCGGCCCAGCCCGGCCAGCAGCGACCGCGCCTCCGGCCGTCCCTTGCGCAGCAACGGCACGCACACCGTGCGCTCCGGCTCCTCGCTCTCCGCCAGGCACGTCTGCGCGAGACCCGTCAGAACACCGTCGGGGCCCACTTCCACGAATCGTGTCACTCCACGGTCCGCCGCGCTGCGCACCCCCGCGTCGAAACGCACCGCCTCGCGCACATGCCGCAGCCAGTACGTCACGGAGCGCAGCTCGTGCGGATCGGCCACGTCACCGGTCACGTTGGACACCACCGCCAACTGCGGCTCGGCAAACGTCAGTTTCTCCAGGACCCGCTGGAAGTCGGCCAGCATCGGCTCCATCAGCGGCGAGTGGAAGGCGTGCGACACCTTCAGCCGGGACGTCTTGCGGCCCTGGGCCCGCAGTCGCTCCGCAACCTTCTCCACCGCCGTCCCTGGACCGGAAAGGACGACGGACCGCGGACCGTTGACCGCGCCCAGTCCGACCCCGTCGACCTCCGCGAGCAGCGGCAGAGTCTCCTCCTCCGTCGCCTCGACCGCGACCATCGCACCGCCGGCCGGGAGCGCCTGCATCAGCCGGCCCCGCGCGGCGACCAGCTCGCACGCGTCCGCCAAGGACAGCACCCCGGCGATGTGTACGGCGGCGATCTCGCCGATCGAGTGACCCATCACGAGGTCCGGGCGCACTCCCCAGGAGCTCAGCAAGCGGTAGAGGCTCACCTCGATGGCGAACAGGGCGGGCTGGGCGTACTCGGTGCGGTCCAGGAGGTCGGCCTCCGCCGACCCGTCCTCCGCGAACAGCACTTCCTTCAGAGGCCGCTCCAGCAGACCGTCGAACCGGTCGCAGACCTCGTCCAGCGAACGGGCGAAGACGGGGTACGCCTGGTACAGCTCACGGCCCATCCCGGCGCGCTGCGCGCCCTGCCCGGTGAACAGGAACGCGGTCTTGCCGCCGGCCCGTGCGGTGTCCGGCGCGGTCGTGCCCTCCGCCAGGGCGCGCAGGCCGGCCAGCAGCTCGGTCCTGTCCGCGCCCAGTACGGTCGCGCGCTGTTCCAGCGCACCGCGCGTCGCCGCCAGGGACCAGCCCACGTCCGCCGGACGGAGCTCGCCGTCCTCCTCCACGAACGACGCGAGCCGCGCCGCCTGGGCGCGCAGGCCGTCCTCACCGCGGGCGGAGACGACCCACGGCACCACGACGTCACTCGGCGGCCGGACCGCGGAGGAGTCCGTGGCGGGCTTCGCGGCGGGTGCCGCCTGCTCGATGATCACGTGCGCGTTCGTGCCGCTGATGCCGAAGGACGAGATGCCGGCGCGACGCGGCCGGTCCGCGTTCCACTCGACCTCTTCGGTGAGCAGGCGCATCGCGCCCGCCGTCCAGTCGATGTGGGTGGACGGCGCGTCCACGTGCAGGGTCCTGGGCAGTACGCCGTTGCGCATGGCCATGACCATCTTGATGATCCCGGCCACGCCCGCGGCGCCCTGGGTGTGCCCGATGTTGGACTTGACCGATCCCAGCCACAGGGGGTGGTCGGCGGGACGGTCCTTTCCGTATGTCGCGAGCAGCGCCTGTGCCTCGATCGGGTCGCCGAGGACCGTACCCGTGCCGTGCGCCTCGACGGCGTCCACATCTGCCGGAGCCAGTCCGGCATTGGCCAGCGCCTGGCGGATGACACGCTGCTGGGCGGGGCCGTTCGGCGCGGTGAGGCCGTTGCTGGCACCGTCCTGGTTCACGGCGGAGCCGCGTACGTGCGCGAGCACCCGGTGGCCGTTGCGCCGCGCGTCCGACAGCCGCTCCACCACCAGGATGCCGACGCCCTCGCCCCAGCCCGTGCCGTCGGCCGCGGCGGCGAACGCCTTGCATCGGCCGTCGCGGGAGAGTCCTCGCTGGCGGCTGAACTCCACGAAGGCCGCGGGTGAGGCCATGATCGTCACACCGCCCGCGAGGGCGAGGTCGCACTCGCCGTTGCGCAGCGCCTGGCTCGCGAGGTGCAGGGCGACCAGGGACGAGGAGCACGCCGTGTCCACCGTCACCGCCGGGCCCTCCAGGCCGTACGTGTAGGCGATGCGGCCGGAGACGATGCTGCCGGAGCTGCTGCTGCCGGTGTAGTCGTGGTACACCACGCCGGCGAAGACACCGGTGGCGCTGCCCTTGAGCGTCGCGGGGTCGATGCCCGCCCGCTCGAACGCCTCCCAGGACGTTTGCAGCAGCAGTCGCTGCTGCGGGTCGGTGATGAGGGCCTCGTTGGGGCTGATGCCGAAGAAGTCCGCGTCGAAGTCGGCCGCGTCGTGCAGGAACCCGCCCTTGTTGACGTAGGTGGTGTCCGGGCGGGACTCGGTGGGGTCGTAGAGCCGGTCGGTGTTCCAGCCCCGGTTCTCGGGGAAGTCGGTGATCGCGTCGTCGCCGTCGGAGACCAGTTTCCACAGGTCCTCGGGCGACTCGATGCCGCCCGGGAAACGGCAGGACATACCGACGATGACGATCGGGTCGTCGGCGAGTACGGCGGTCGACGGCAGAACGACGGCTGCGGCCACGTCGCCGGAGACCTCGGACAGCAGGTGGTCCGCGAGGTCGCCGGCGGTCGGGTAGTCGAAGATGAGGGTGGCCGGAAGCCGCAGGCCGGTCGCGGTGTTGAGGCTGTTGCGCAGCTCGACCGCGGTCAGCGAGTCGAAACCCAGATCACTGAAGGCCCGGTCGGGCGCGATCGCGGCCGGGGTCGCGTGTCCCAGCACCGCGGCGACCTGCCCACGCACCAGGTCCAGGACCGCTTCGTGGCGCTCGGACTCGGGGAGTGCGGCGAGTCGTTCGCCGAGCGAGCCGACGGCTACGGCCGAGGTCCGTGAGATGGCCTGCCGGCGTGCCGGGCGTCCGGTGAGGTGGTGGTAGAGGGGCGGCAGTTCCGTTCCCTGCGCCCGCAACGCCTCCACATCAAGCCGCACCGGAACCAACGCCGCATCCGCACGCGCAGCCGCGCCGAACAACCTCAAACCATCATCCACCGACAACGGCAACACACCACCACGCGCCATCCGCGCACGATCACCCTCCGACAACCCACCCCCCATACCACCGACATCCCCCCACAACCCCCACGCCAACGCCGAACCAGACAACCCCCCAGCCACCCGCAACTCCACCAAACCATCCAAAAACGCATTCGCAGCCGCATAATTCCCCTGCCCCGGCACACCCAACACACCAGCAG
>NZ_JBSFWT010000178.1:0-3753 GCF_053594975.1 Streptomyces sp. NPDC002537 | reverse complement strand
ACCCAACCGCCACGCAGCCCTCAACCCACGAAACACCGGCCCATACACCAAACCCGCATCCGCATACCGCTCATACAAACCCTCGACCGACACCGGCACCGCCCCCACCGGAGGCCACACGTCCAGATCGGTGCCACCCGTACCAGCACGCGCCCCGGAACCGAGCGTCCCCGTGGCATGCCGCGTCCACAACGCATCCCCCACTGCATCCTCAGCACGTGAATGAATACTGAAGCTGCGATTCCCTGCGCCGTCGGGGCCGTTGACCACGAGTTGGGTGTGGATCGCGCCGTGCTCCGGGAGCACCAGCGGAGTCTCCAGGGTCATCTCCGACAGCACCGCGCATCCCACCTGGTCGCCGGCCCCGATCGCCATCTCCACGAAACCGGTGCCGGGGAAGAGCACGGTGTCACCGATCGCGTGATCGGCCAGCCAAGGGTGAGTCCGAGTGGAGAGCCGTCCGGTGAAGAGCAGCCCGTCGGAGTCGGCGAGCGTCACAGCCGCCCCCAACAGCGGATGGCCTCCGGCACCGGAGGCGGCGCCGAACGGGGAGTATCCGTCGATCCAGTAGCGCTGGCGTTGGAAGGGGTAGGTGGGGAGGTCGATGTGTTGGGTGGGGTTGTTGGTGTGGAGGGTGGTCCAGTCGACGGTGTGTCCGTGGGTCCAGAGGCGGGCGAGTGCGGTGAGGGTTTCTGTTTGTTCGGGGTGGTTGCGGCGGAGGAGAGGGATGCAGAGGGTGGTGGTGTCGTCGTCCAGCACGGTGGAGGTCATCGCGGTCAGGACCGCGTCCGGGCCGATCTCCAGGAACGTGGTGACGCCGTCGTCGGCCAGGGTGTGTATGGCGTCGGCGAAGCGGACCGCCTGACGGACGTGCTCCACCCAGTAAGCGGGTGAGGTGAGTTCACCCGCACCGGCGGTACGGCCGGTGACCGTCGAGACCACCGGGATATCCGGCTCGGTGAACGTCAGGCCCGAGACCACCGTACGGAAGTCATCGAGCATGGGGTCCATGAGGGGGGAGTGGAAGGCGTGGGAGACCTTGAGCAGGGAGGTCTTGCGCCCCTGGCTCCGCAGGTCTTCGACAATCGCGTCGACGGTGTGGCGGGCGCCGGAGACCACGACCGCGCGCGGGCCGTTGACGGCGGCGATGGCCGCGTCGGTGGCACCACCGAGGAGAGTGAGGACTTCGTCCTCGGTCGCCTGGACCGCTGCCATCACCCCGCCCGACGGCAGAGCCTGCATCAGACGACCGCGTGCGGCAACCAGCGCGCACGCGTCCTCAAGCGAGAACACACCCGCCGCATACGCCGCCGCGATCTCGCCCACCGAGTGACCGGCCACCACATCCGGACGCACACCCCAGGACGCGGCCAGGCGGAACAGCGCCGTTTCGACTGCGAACAGAGCGGGTTGCGCGTACTCCGTACGCTCCAGCAGCCCCGCCTCCGCCGACCCTTCCTCCGCGAACAGCACTTCCAGCAGCCCGTCGAAGTGAGCACACACCTCATCCAGCGCCTGGGCGAACACCGGGAAAGCCTCGTACAGTTCACGGCCCATACCGACGCGCTGCGCGCCCTGCCCGGTGAAGAGGAAGGCGGTTTTGCCGCTGGTGCGGGCCACGCCCTGCACCAACCCCGTAGCTGGGGTCTCCTCCGCCAGCGCGGCCAGCCCGGCCGCCAGCTCAGTACGGCCGGAGCCGACGATCACTGCACGGTGCTCCAACTGCGCACGCGTCGTCGCCAGCGCCAGCCCCACATCCGCCGGGTCCGGAACATCGTCGCCCCGTACCAGGCCCAGCAACTGCCGCGCCTGCGCCCGCAAACCCTCCGCACTCGCCCCGGACACCGGCCAGGAGAGCATCCTGGAGCGGTCCGCCGGTTCCGTGATCGGCTGCGGCTCCAGGCCGCCGGACCGGGGGGCGGCAGGGGCAGGCTCGGGGGCCTGCTCGATGATGACGTGCGCGTTGGTGCCGCTGATGCCGAAGGACGACACCGCCGCGCGCTTCAGCCCACCGGACTCCCACGGCCGGGACTCCCTGAGCAGTTCCACCCCACCCGCCGACCAGTCCACCTTCGACGACGGCGCATCCACATGCAGGGTCCGGGGCAGCACACCGTTGCGCATCGCCATGACCATCTTGATGATCCCGGCCACACCAGCCGCAGCCTGCGTATGACCCAGGTTCGACTTCACCGAACCCAGCCACAACGGCTTCCCGGACGGACGGTCCTTCCCGTACGTCGCCAGCAACGCCTGCGCCTCGATCGGGTCACCGAGGACCGTACCCGTGCCGTGGGCCTCCACCGCGTCGACCTGGTCCGGCGACAGACGCGCGTTCGCCAACGCCGCCCGGATCACCCGCTGCTGCGACGGACCATTCGGCGCGGTAAGGCCGTTGCTCGCGCCGTCCTGATTCACAGCGGAACCACGCACCACCGCCAGCACCCGATGGCCATTGCGCCGCGCGTCCGACAACCGCTCCACCACCAGCACACCGACACCCTCGGACCAACCGGTGCCGTCCGCCGCCTCGGCGAAGGACTTGCACCGGCCATCCGCCGCCAGCCCGCGCTGCCGGCTGAACTCGATGAAGGTGGCCGGTGTGGCCATCACGGTCACGCCTCCGACCAGGGCGAGTGAGCAGTCGCCGTTGCGCAGCGCCTGGCTCGCGAGGTGCAGGGCGACCAGGGACGAGGAGCACGCCGTGTCCACCGTCACCGCCGGGCCCTCCAGGCCGTACGTGTAGGCGATGCGGCCGGAGACGATGCTGCCCGCGCTGTGACTCGTCGGGTAGTCGTGGTACATGACGCCGGCGAAGACACCGGTCTTGCTGCCCTTGACGGTCGCGGGGTCGATGCCGGCCCTCTCGAACGCTTCCCAGGAAGCCTCCAGCAGCAGTCGCTGCTGCGGATCCGTGCTCAGCGCTTCGTTCGGGCTGATCCGGAAGAAGGCCGCGTCGAAGTCGGCCGCGTCGTACAGGAATCCACCCTTGTTGACGTAGGTGGTGTCCGGACGCTTGCCCTCCGGGTCGAAGATCGTGCTTGTGTCCCAGCCGCGGTCCTCCGGGAACTCGGAGACGGTGTCCTTGCCGTCAGCGACCAGTTTCCACAGGTCCTCGGGCGACTCGATGCCGCCCGGGTAACGGCAGGACATGCCGACGATGACGATCGGGTCGTCGGCGACGGGGGTCTCCTGGGCGACCGGCGTGCTGACAGGTGTGTCGAGCGTGCCGAGGAGTTCGTCGTGGAGGTAGCGCGCGAGGTCGCCGGCGGTCGGGTAGTCGAAGACGAGGGTGGCCGGAAGCCGCAGGCCGGTCGCGGTGTTGAGACTGTTGCGCAGCTCGACCGCGGTCAGCGAGTCGAAACCCAGATCGCTGAAGGACCGGTCGGGCGCGATCGCGGCCGGGTTCGTGTGTCCCAGCACCGCGGCGACCTGCCCACGCACCACGTTGAGCAGTGCGCGTTCCCGTTCGGCCGGGGCCAGCGCGGACAGTTGCCGGTGCAGTGTGTCGGCGGTGCCGCTGTCGCTGACGGCCGCGGTGCGCCGAACGGCGGGGACGAGGTGGTGGTAGAGGGGCGGCAGTTCCGTTCCCTGCGCCCGCAACGCCTCCACATCAAGCCGCACCGGGACCAACGCCGCATCCGCACACGCAGCCGCACCGAACAACCTCAAACCATCATCCACCGACAACGGCAACACACCACCACGCGCCATCCGCGCACGATCACCCTCCGACAACCCACCCCCCATACC
>NZ_JBSFWT010000177.1:0-3759 GCF_053594975.1 Streptomyces sp. NPDC002537 | reverse complement strand
CGAACACCACCCCCCCGCGCCCCTTTCAGGGGCGCCCCTTCAGGGGCGCGGGGAACTGCGCGCGCAACCGAAGCCGACCCGCAGGCGCCGGACGCCCCGGCCCGAACGGCGCTGCGAGGGGCGCGGGAAACTGCGCGACCAGCCACGGACGGCCCGCAGGCGCCGACGCACGCCGAGGCGCGAAGCCGGAGCCGCACGCCAGGCCCGTACCCCTTCCCGCTAACGCGAACCACTTGCAGCTGCGTGCACCGCGCGCCTACGGTGTGCCGTCATTTGCGCACCATGAGGAAGGGGCCGCCATGGTCACCACCACCGCCGCCCAGGACGTAGACCCATCGCGTTGGCAGCGAATAACCGGCGTGATGACGGGCGCCGAGTGGCGGCGGATGGGCGGCATGGCCGCCTTCATCCTGGCCCTGCACGTCATCGGCTGGTTCACCCTGGTGGCCGTCGTCGCCCCCGAGCACTACAGCCTGGGCACCAAGTCCTTCGGCATCGGCATCGGCGTCACCGCCTACACGCTCGGCATGCGGCACGCCTTCGACGCCGACCACATCGCCGCGATCGACAACACCACCCGCAAGCTGATGCACGAGGGCAAGCGGCCGCTCTCGGTCGGCTTCTGGTTCTCGCTCGGCCACTCCAGCGTCGTCTTCGCCCTGGCCTTCCTGCTCTCGCTCGGCGTCAAGGCCCTGGCCGGGCCCGTCCAGGACGAGAACTCCGGGCTCCACGAGATCACCGGCTGGATCGGCACCACCATCTCCGGCGCCTTCCTCTACCTCATCGCGATCTTCAACATCGTGATCCTGGCCGGCATCTGGAAGGTCTTCCGGAAGATGCGCGCCGGTCACTTCGACGAGGCGGCCCTGGAGGAGCAGCTGAACAACCGCGGGCTCATGAACCGCCTGCTCGGCCGGGTCATGAAGTCGATCACCAAGCCCTGGCAGATGTACCCGCTGGGCCTGCTCTTCGGTCTCGGCTTCGACACCGCGACCGAGGTCGCCCTCCTCGTCCTCGCGGGCTCGGGCGCCGCCTCGGGCCTGCCCTGGTACGCGATCCTGTGTCTGCCCGTCCTCTTCGCGGCGGGGATGTCGCTGCTGGACACCATCGACGGCTCGTTCATGAACTTCGCCTACGGCTGGGCCTTCTCCAAGCCGGTGCGCAAGGTCTACTACAACCTCACCATCACCGCCCTGTCCGTCGCCGTGGCGCTCATCATCGGCACCGTCGAGCTGCTCGGCCTGATCGCCGACAAGCTCGGCCTGCACGGTCCGTTCTGGGACTGGATCGGCGGCCTCGACCTGAACACGGTCGGCTTCGTCATCGTCGGCCTGTTCTTCGCCACGTGGGTGCTGGCGCTGGTCGTCTGGAAGGCGGCCCGCATCGAGGAGAAGTGGGGCGCCAACGTTCCCCCCTCGGGGGCGGCTGCCTCCGAGGCGGCCTCCGAGACAGCCTCCGCGATGGCCTCCGACTGAGCCCGTTCCCGGAGCTCCCCGTGCGCGCCAGCGGTGGCGGGAGTGGGCGGTTGCCCGAATGCTGAGCGGTGGAGGAGAACCGGAGGAGGCCCGCCGATGCCCACGGCCACCACGCAGCCCACAGCGGAAGCCCCCGCACCGCCCGAGCTCAGCAGGCGCCGCGTCAACCTCGTGTTCCTCACCGTCGTGCTCGGCATGCTGCTCGCGGCCCTCGACCAGACCATCGTCTCCACCGCGCTGCCGACGATCGTCGCCGACCTGGGCGGCGGCGGTCACATGGCCTGGGTGGTGACCGCCTATCTGCTCGCGGAGACCGTCTCGACCGTGCTCGTCGGCAAGTTCGGCGACCTCTTCGGCCGGAAGGTCGTCTTCCAGCTGAGCGCGGTGGTCTTCGTCGGCGGCTCGGTGTTCGCGGGCGCGGCGAACTCCATGCTCATGCTGATCGCCGCCCGCGCCCTCCAGGGCATCGGCGGCGGCGGTCTGATGGTGACGGCCATGGCACTGATCGCCGACGTCATCCCGCTGCGCGAGCGCGGCAAGTACCAGGGCGCGCTGGGCGCGGTGTTCGGGGTGACCACGGTGGTCGGGCCGACGCTCGGCGGGGTCTTCACCGACCACGCCACCTGGCGCTGGTGTTTCTATGTCAACGTCCCCGTCGCGATCGTCATGGTCGTGATGGCCGCCCGGACGATCCCCGTCGTCCGTTCGGCGGTCCGGCCGGTGATCGACTACCTCGGCATCGTGCTGGTGGCGCTCGGCGCGTCCGGGCTGGTCCTCGGGCTGGAGTGGGGCGGCACCGAGTACCCGTGGCACTCCCCCGTGATCATCGGCCTGCTCGCGGGATCGGTGCTGCTGCTGGGGCTGTTCGTGCTCGTGGAGCTCCGGGCGAAGGAACCCATGCTCCCCATGCACCTCTTCAGCAACCCCGTCTTCACCATCTGCTCGGTGCTCAGCTTTATCGTCGGCTTCGCGATGCTCGGCGCGATGACGTACCTGCCGACCTACCTCCAGTACGTGGACGGGGTGTCGGCCACCATGTCGGGCGTGCGGGCGCTGCCGATGGTGGCCGGGCTGCTCGGCGCGTCCATGCTGTCGGGCGTCGTCGTCAGCCGCACCGGCCGCTACCGCGCCTTCCCGATCGCCGGTACGGCCGTGACGGCGCTCGGGCTCTATCTGATGTCGACGATGGGCGCGCGGACCGGGCCGTGGCTGGAGTCGCTCTACATGTTCGTGCTCGGCGTCGGCATCGGGCTGGCCATGCAGGTGCTGACCATCGCCGTGCAGAACACGGTGGCGTACCACGAGCTGGGCACGGCGACCTCGGGCGTGACGTTCTTCCGTACGCTCGGCAGCTCCTTCGGCACGGCGATCTTCGGCACCCTCTACAGCAACCGGCTGAAGCCCAACCTCATGGAAGCGCTGGCCCGTTCACCGGGCGTGCCGCCCGCCGCCGTACAGAGCCCGCAGGGGCTCAGACAGCTCCCGCCCGCGCAGGCGGCGCCGGTGATCGACGCCTACGCGGACACCATCGACCACGTCTTCCTCTGGGTCGTGCCGGTGGCGTTGGCGGGCTTCGTCGTCGCCTGGTTCCTGAAGGAGGTGCCGCTGCGGGACAGCGCGCGGGCCGGGGCGTCCGACATGGGCGAGGGGTTCGCCGCGCCGGACTCGGCGGAGGCGGAACGGCAGTTGGAACGGGCGGTCGCGAGCGTCATGCGCAAGGCGAAGGGCCCGCCGGTGAGCCGGCAGGTCCTCGCCGAGTCGGGCAGCCCGCTGAGCCCGGCGGAGGCGTGGACGCTGGGGCAGATCCACTGGCGGCAGCGGGTGCGCGGCGAGGCCGCGCTGAGCTCGGTGGCCGCCGCGCACCGGATGCCGCCCGAGGTCCTGGAGCCGGCCTTCACCCGTACGGCGGAGGCGGGTCTCGCCCGTGTGGACGGCGACCGGCTGTCCCTGACGGCCGCGGGCGAGGCGGAGATCGAGCGCCTGGGCGCGGCCTGGCGGTCCTGGCTGTCGACCCGCCTGGAGGACTGGGACGTCACCGACCCCGAGGACCGGGCGCTGCTCGACCGGGCGCTGGACGCGATGGCGGCCCGGCTCCTGGAAGAAGGCGAGAAGGAGCAGGAGCGGACCGCGGTGTGAATCCCTTCGGCGGCGGCGCCGTTGCGCCTGCGGCGGGCTTTTCCCCACCCCGCCCCTTCCCGGAACCGGGGGGACCCCCGGGCCCCCAGCGGCCTGCGGCCTGCGGCCGCGTCCTCGAACGCCGGACGGGCTGATTTCAGCCCGTCCG
>NZ_JBSFWT010000176.1:0-3762 GCF_053594975.1 Streptomyces sp. NPDC002537 | reverse complement strand
GGCGAGGATCGGTACGGCGGCGAGAAAGGCGGGCAGGAGCCCGTCGGATATCCCGTATTGGGTCTGGATGGCGGGCGGTCTGCGTTCGGCGCACCTCACACCTCACCCCCTCAAGGAGCACCACGATGAGTACGAACCCGGGACGAACACCGTTGCCAAGGAGATGGGCGCTCCCGCGGCCGCCACGACCGGTCCCGGACGGGGCGTCCTGGCCATCGTGATGGTGGGCACCTTTATCACCATCCTCGACTACTTCATCACTAACGTCGCCATCCCCTCCATCCAGACGGACCTGCACGCCTCCTCGGCCCAGTCGCAGCTGGTCATCGTCGGCTACGGCGTGGCCTTCACCGCCGGGATGATCACCGGTGGACGCCTGGGCGACCTCTACGGCAGGCGCCGGATGTTCGCGCTGGGCCTCGCCGGGTTCACGCTCGCCTCCGGGCTGTGTGCCCTGGCGCAGAACCCTGGGACGCTGGCCGTCTTCCGTGTGGTGCAGGGCGCGTCCGCCGCCGTCATGGTGCCGCAGGTCCTCGGCATCCTCGCCGTCGTCTACACCGGTGCTGCCCGGGCCCGCGCCTTCGTCGTCTACGGCCTGGTCATCGGCCTCGCCGGAGTCTTCGGACAGGTGATCGGCGGCGTGTTGATCTCTGTGGACGTGGCGGGTCTGACTTGGCGGACCGTCTTCCTGGTCAACTCGCCGATCGGCATCGTGGCGCTGCTCCTGACCGCGAGCCTGAGCCCCGAGTCCCGCACGCCGAGGGCGGCCGGCTCGATCTGGTCGGCGTGGTCCTCGTGATGGCGGCCGTGGTGGCGATCGTGCTCTCCCCGGTCGAAGGGCAGGAGCGCGACTGGCCGCTGTGTACCTGGCTGCTGCTCGCGGCCGCGGTGCTGCTGGCCGCCGCCTTCGTCGCGCACCAGCGTTCCCGGCAGGGCCGCAGCCCCCTGCTCGACATGACGTTGTTCCGCAGCCGTACGTTCTTGGCCGGACTGGTCGGCATGCTGGCGTACTTCCTCGCCATGGGTTCGTTCTTCTTCATGCTCGCGCTCTACCTGCAGGAGGGCAGGGGTTTGTCGCCGGCCGAGGCCGGGCTCGTCTTCCTCACGCTCGGTGCCGGGTACTTCGGCTCGTCGTTGCTGTCCGCGAGGCTGGTGGTGCGTCTGGGCCACCGGCTGTGCTCCGCGGGGCCGCTGACCCTGGCTGTCGGCTATGTCCTGACCGCGTTGACCGCCGCGGAACTCGGCACCGACCGGTCCGTCCTGTGGATCATCATTCCGCTGGTCGTCGCCGGGATCGGGATGGGCATGACCACGGATCCGCTGACCGGCGGCGTCCTCGCGGGTGCCGACCCGGAGCACGCCGCGGCGGCCTCCGGTGTGGCCAACACGGTGCAGGAAGGCGCGGTCGCGGTCGGCGTGGCCGTCGTCGGCACCGCCTTCCACCCGGCCCTCGGCGAGTCGCCCGCACCGGGCGACCATCCGCACGCCCTCGGCATGGGCCTGACTCCCCTGGTGGCTTTCTGCCTCGTCTCCAGCCTGATCATCCAGTTCATGCGGCCGCGGGCCAAGAGGTGAGGACGCGACCGGGCAGCCGAGCCCGCAGGCCCTGACGGCCGGACCAGACGCACCGTCATGTCGCAGGTCAGCGGCTTGCATCGAACAGGAGAGCTGAGGGAACGACATGGGTTTCGAGACTCCGGCGGATGACATCGTGTGAGACGCTGCGAAAATGCCCAGGTCACAGCCCTGGCAGATGACACGGCCCGCGGGAACCTGCAACGCGGCGTGGCCCGGGGAACCGCCACTGGCCTCGTCCGACGGCCCCCCGGTCCGGTGGCACGCCGTGATGCACGGAGACCCCTTCCTTCCCATGGTGCGGACCGCTGGTCTGGGCGGTCTGTGCCAGGCCTGTAGCCAAGTCTGGTGGTTTTGAAGGTGCTGTCGCGCTCTGGCGTCTGTGTTTCGAAGGCGATTTGGTGATCTTGTTTTGTTTTCGATGGGGCGCGGAGGAGGGCGGGTCTGTCGGCGCGCGGTCGGGTGTGGTCTGGCAGTTGGTCGTGGAGGAAGGTATCCGATAGCTCCGCCGGCACGGCCCGCTCCCGAGGGCCCGCTCCTTGCCTGCGCCCTCCCGCCGGGAACTGGCATCTGGCCGACCATGGTTCATTCTTGGCCTACGGTCAGGGCACATGGTGACGTTTCTCCCGGATTCCGGCTGGCCTCCTCGTACGTCTGTCTCAACTTCGGTGTACACGGCCTGGTTTGATGGCATGGCTGCCCTTTAAGCTGCGCCCATGACCATCGGAGCGCGCAAGCCGCCGGCCCGCCCGCCGTCGCAGCCGCCGCCGGGGCGTCCGCCCAGCGGCCCGGGACCGGACAAGAACCCGCCCTTCCCGCCGAATCCCCCGGTGAGTCCTCCGGCGGTGGGAGTCTGACCATGCGTGTGGAGCGCAGAGGCTTCGACCAGCTCCCCGACGAAACCCGAGCGGCGGTCCAGACCCGAGTGGGTGCGGACTGCCCGAGTATCGACATGGCCACTGGGGAGTCTTCCGGCGTTGCTGCGCTCCTCTTTCTCCCCGACGGCTCGAGGGTCTTTGTCAAGGGTCTGCCCGACGGCCACGAGCGGGCCTGCGAACTCGACGCCGAGGCGGGGATCAACCCGTCCCTGCCCGGGTACGCGCCCAGGCTGCTGTGGCGCTTGGCGGTGGGCGGCTGGACCCTGCTGGGCTTCGAGGGTGTCACCGCGACCCCGTGGGCGGACTTCACGCCCGGCTCCGGCCACCTGGAGCCCGTCGCGGCGGTCCTGCGTGACTTGTCCACCCGCACCGCCCCCGGCCTGATGACCGTCTGGGACCGCTGGGGCTCCTACTGCGACCCCACCGACGAGGCGCTCCTTGACGGCCGCTGCCTCGTCCATGGCGATCCCGTCGCGACGAATTTCCTCGTCGGCGACGGCCGGGTATGGCTGGTCGACTGGGCATGGGCGGCCCGGGGCCCGGCATGGGCTGACACTACTCTGTGGGGGTTCCGGCTCGTCCTGGACGGGCACCACACCCCCGGGCAGGCACACGAGCGGGCCCTGACGATCCCCGCGTTCGCCGCGGCACCACGCCGAGGGGTGCGGGTCCTCGCCGAGGCCGAAGCCCGGTCGTGGGAGGACTGGCAGACATACAGCAGCAGCACACCCGGGATCGACGTCATCGCCAAGGCCGCCCGCGCCTGGGCCGACCACGTGAACGGACTCCCAGGCTAGCCGCCGGAGTTCGTGCCAGAGCTGGGTGTGTCTGTTTGTTTTGCTGGTAGTGGAGGCAGAGGAGAAGGAGGATAGAGGTGCCGGCGCATGGGTGTCCGGCTCGCCCAGGCCCCTTGGACGGTCATGCTCGCATGTGGTCGACGGCATTAACCGGGTGCTGGCTGGCGTCCTTACATATCGGCCTTACGCCTCAGATTCTTACGTGTGAGATGACGTGATAGGTCTCGCATTTGGCGTCTTTCACGTGTGTGGGGGTGTGGGTGTGCGGGCGCTCTTTTTGGCGAGGTGTCAGTTTGCGTTCCGGCAGGTTTTCTGAGGGTCGTTCGGTTTGTCGCCTGGCTCGGGTTTACCCTCCGAGTGGTTTAGACCACTTTGGGGTTGGGTGTTGTTCGGGTGAGCGGGTTTGGTCGACGCGTGCGTCGGCGGATCCGCGAGAAGATGGCGAAGATGCGCCGGGAGATCGCGGAGATGAAGACCGGTCGCGACGTCAAGCGCCAGGAGCGCAGGCGCAA
>NZ_JBSFWT010000175.1:0-3895 GCF_053594975.1 Streptomyces sp. NPDC002537 | reverse complement strand
GGCCGAAGAGCCACGGTCCGGAAAATCCAGCCCGTCCGGCGTTTGAGGACAACGCGGCGAAGCCGTGTTGCGGGGTCCGGGGCGGAGCCCCGGTTTCGGGAAGGGGCGGGGCTGGGGAACAAAGCCGCCGGGCCGCACCCGAACGCAGGTCCAGGCCACGAAGCCCGGGGCTACGACACCACGTCCTTGCCACGGAAGTGGCGGAACGCGCAAGCGAAGAGCACCAGCGCGTAGGACACCGACACCGCCGCCCCCTTCACCATCCCCGACCACTCCAGGTGCGGCTGGAGCGCGTCCGCCCAGGCGAACTGCCAGTGCGCGGGCAGGAAATCGCGCCAGTCGCCGAGCGCGGTGACCGCGTCCAGGACGTTGCCGACGATGGTCAGACCGACCGCGCCGCCGACCGCGCCCAGCGGCGCGTCCGTGACCGTCGACAGCCAGAACGCGAGCCCGGCGGTCACCAGTTGCCCGACGAAGATGTACACGACGACCAGCGCGAGCCGCTCGACCGCCGTACCGCCGGGCAGCGAACCGCCCGTGGGGATCTGCAGTGCGCCCCAGCCGTACGCGGCCGTGCCCGCGGCCAGCGCCACCAGCGGCAGCAGCACCATCGCGGCCGCGCTGAAGCCCAGCGCCACGGTCAGCTTGCTCAGCAGCAGCCGCGCCCTCGGCACCGGCGCCGCCAGCAGATAGCGCAGTGACGACCAGCTCGCCTCGGACGCCACCGCGTCACCGCAGAACAGCGCCACCGGCACCACCAGCAGGAAGCCCGCCGACACGAACAGACACGTCGCCGCGAAGTTCACGCCGGACGAGGTGGCGGTGTCGATGAGCGTCACCCGGCCGTCCCGGCCGCTCGGCTGCCCGCCGATCGCGAAGGCCGCGATCAGGACGAACGGCAGCACGGCCAGGACCGCCCCGACCACGAGCGTGCGCCGCCGCCGCAACTGCCGCATCGCCTCCACCCGCAGCGGCAGCGTGTGCCGCGCCCGGTAGCCGGGCGCGGCCTCCGGGGCGATGCCCGCAGCGTCCGTCGTCGTGCTCATGCGGAGCCTCCGATCAGGGTCAGGAACGCGTCCTCCAGACGGCGGTGCGGACCCACACGCTCCACCGGGACCTCCAGCCGGACCAGCTCCACCAGCAACGCGGACGGGCCCATCCCGTCGAGCCCCACCAGCAGCCCCTCGTCCGTCCGCACGGCGGAGGCCACCCCGGGCAGCGCGGCCACCTTCTCCGCGACCGCCTCCGACACACCGCCCTCGACACCGACCAGCAGCGTGTCGCCCGAGCCGACGATGTCCGCGACCGGACCGGCGGTCACCAGCCGCCCGCGGTCCATCACCACCAGGTGCGTACAGCTCTGCTCGACCTCGGAGAGGAGATGGCTGGAGACGATGACGGTGCGCCCGGCGGCCGCGTACCGGATCATCACCTCGCGCATCTCGCGGATCTGCGGCGGGTCGAGACCGTTGGTCGGCTCGTCCAGGATCAGCAGGTCCGGCAGCCCCAGCATGGCCTGGGCGATGGCGAGCCGCTGCCGCATGCCCTGGGAGTACGTCCGCACGGCGCGCTCCAGCGCGGAGCCGAGCCCGGCGATCTCCAGGGCCTCCTCGACGTGCGCGTCCTCCGCGGGCCGGCCCGTCGCCTGCCAGTACAGATCGAGGTTGGCCCGCCCGGACAGATGCGGCAGGAAACCGGCACCCTCCACGAACGCCCCGACCCGGGACAGCACCGGCGCGCCCGGCCGGATCGCGTGCCCGAAGACCCGCACCTCGCCGCCGTCGGGACGGATGAGACCCATGAGCATCCGCAGGGTGGTGGTCTTGCCCGCCCCGTTCGGCCCCAGCAGCCCGAGCACCTGACCGCGCTCGACCCGGAACGACAGTTCCTTGACGGCATACCGGTCGGCGGACTTGGCGTACCGCTTGCTCAGGCCGGTGATCTGCAACGGCACGTCGGCGAGCGCCGGATCGGGCGCGGGGACGGCGGTGCGCCGCCGTCCGGTCAGCAGCACCGCCACGGCGACGACCACGCCGCCCACCGGCAGCCCCCACGTCCACCACGGCAGGGCGGCCGAAGCGGTCCGTACGCCGGAGGCCGTCGGCACGCTGAGGCCGTCACCCTCCAGGGCGACGGTGTACGTGGCGGGTTGTGCCGGTGACGCGTACGCGAGGTCCGTGGTGGCGAGCACCAGCCGCATCCGGTGCCCGGACTCGAAGGTGTGGTCGATCGCGGGGAGCCGCACCTCGACCGTCCGGCCCTCCTTGGCGTCGCCCACCCGCACCGGGGCGACGAGCTGCGCGGGCAGCACCTGCTGCCCGTTGGGGCCGACGTCGTACAGCTTCGCGAAGAGCACGGCCTCACCGGAGTCCGAGGTGACCTTGGCCTTCACGGTCGGCGTACCGGTCACCCGGACGCCCTCGGTGAGCCGCGCGGACTCGAAGCGGGCGTACTGGCCGGGGAAGTCGAGCGACAGCCCGACGCCGAGCCCCGACAACTGGGACACCGCGCCGATCCCCGGCACCGTGGAGATGGCCGGAGGGGTGGCGCCCGCGGGGTTGCCGAACGACTGCGGGCGGCCGGTCAGCGGAATCGTGCGGGCGTCGTTGCGCAGCCCCGGATAGCGGTCCGCGCTCGCGCCCCGCACCCGCGCCTTGCCGTCGGTGGTGTCGATGCCACCGGTCCTGCTCACCCGGAACGCGGGCCCGGTGCCGACGCTCTCGTCGCCCTTGAGGTAGTGGTCGAACCACGCGCGCGTGCGCTGCGCGATCCGGCCGCTCTCCTCCCCGACGCCGCTGTCGTGGCCGCCCGCGATCCAGTCGACGGATACGGGCGCGCCGTTGCGACGGACGGCCCGCGCCGCCGCGTCGGACTGGTCGAGGGGGAACAGCGAATCGTTCTGCCCCTGGAGGAGCAGCGTGGGCACCTTGATGCGGTCGGCCACGGCGGACGGGCTGCGGCGCTCCAGCAGCTCGCGCGCCGCCGCGTCGGGCTTCCCCGCCACGGCCACCCGCTCGTACATCTCGCACAGGTCCTTCTCGAACCGTCCGCAGCCGGCCGCGGACGGGGCCGCGGGGGAGCCCTGCTTCGGGGCGGCGGAGACCCCGGTGGACCCGGTGGTGAAGAAGACGCCGGCCCAGAGCTTCTTGAACACGTCGCTCGGGAAGAGCGAGTCGGCGAGGTTCCAGTAGGTGATCTCCGGGGCGATCGCGTCGATGCGCTTGTCGTGCCCGGCGGCGAGGAGGGCGACCGCGCCACCGTAGGAGCCGCCCGCGATCCCGACCCTGGGGTCGCCCGCCTTGTCGAGCCGCACCTCGGGGCGCGTGGCCAGCCAGTCGACGATCCGGCTCACGTCGGCGACCTCGTGGTCGGGGTCGTTGAGCCCGATCCGGCCGGTGGACCTGCCGAAGCCGCGCGCGGACCACGTCACCACCGCGTAGCCGTCGCGTGCCAGGTCCTCCGCCTGGCCGCGCAGGTCCTCCTTGCTGCCCCCGAAGCCGTGGGCGAGCAGTACGGCAGGCCTGCGGCCTCCATTGTCACCAGAGGTGCTGTGCCCATTGTCACCAGAGGTGAAGTAGGACATGTCGATCCGGACCTTGTCGCCGCTGCCCGGTGACTCGGGCACGCTCAGGAACCGGTCCTCGCGGTGCACCGAGGGCCCGCCGCCGCCCGAGGCCGAGGCCGCCGTCCAGGTACCCGCACCGGCCAGCACGGCCAGCGCGGCCGCGACGGCGGCCAGGCGTTTGCGGCGGGGGAGTCGCAGTCTCATACGTCGATGCTATGCGGGCCTTGGTGCGGGCTCGTTGCCGCCTGCGGCGGGGGCGGCCTGCGGCCGCGTCCTCAAACGCCGGACGGGCTGGTTGTGCGGACCGTAGCCGGCACATTCAGCCCGTCC
>NZ_JBSFWT010000174.1:0-4029 GCF_053594975.1 Streptomyces sp. NPDC002537 | reverse complement strand
CCAGCCCGTCCTGGGGGCACCTCCCAGCGGTAGCTGGGGGAGATTGAGGACGCGGCCGCAGGCCGCCCCCGCCGCAGGCGGCGAACCGGCCCGCACCCGGGAGACGGCCCGCAGCCGACTACGCGGAGCGCCCAGCGGCGAGCGAACCGGCCGTCAGCCCACCGACGAGTACGCGACAACCCCACGCAACAGGCCGTCGACGGCCTTCCGCGCATTGCGCGCAACAGGACTCCCCTGCGGCGCCGCCGCGGCGATCTGGCCCAGGACGTCGATCAGCTGCTTGCACCAGCGGACGAAGTCGCCCGCCGGCATCTCGACGTCGCGGAGCACCTCGTCGAGGCCATGGCCCTGCGCCCAGCGGTACGCGGCCCAGGCGAAGCCCAGGTCCGGCTCGCGCTGGCCGACGCCCTCCGCCTGGTTGATCTTGTGCTCCTCCTCCAGCGCGTCGAGGCGGCCCCAGATGCGGACCATCTCGCCGAGCGCGGCCTGGGCCGGGCCCGCGGGCAGCTTCGGCGGTGCCGCGTCGTCGGCCATCCGCGCCTCGTAGACCAACGCCGAGGCGCAGGCGGCCAGTTCCGCGGGCGCCAGGCCGTCCCAGACGCCGTCGCGCAGGCATTCCGAGGCGAGCAGGTCCAGCTCTCCGTAGAGCCGCGCGAGGCGCCGCCCGTCCTCGGTGACCTCGTCGCCCCGCAGATAGCCGAGGCCGGTCAGGAGCGCGCAGATGCGGTCGAAGGTGCGGGCGATCGTGTTCGTCCGGCCCTCGATGCGCCGCTCCAGCTGGCGGGTGTCGCGCAGCAGCCGGTGGTAGCGCTCCGCCCAGCGGGCGTGGTCCTCGCGCTCGTCGCAGCCGTGGCACGGGTGCGCGCGGATCGCGGTGCGCAGCCGGGTGATCTCGGCGTCGTCGGCGGCCTGCGCCCGCTGCTTGCGGTGCCGGTCGGGCACGATGTGCCCGGCCTTGGTGCGCAGCGCGGAGGCGAGGTCGCGGCGGGACTGCGGGCTGCGCGGGTTGAAGGACCTGGGCACGCGCATCCGCTCCAGGGCCTCGACGGGCACCGGGAAGTCGATCGGCGCCAGCCGCTTGACCTGCCGCTCGGCGGTGAGCACCAGGGGGCGCGGCCCGTCGTGCGGGTCGAAGCCGCGGTGCCGGTCGGTGCGGCCCGGCGGCAGGCCGGGGTCGAGCACCAGGGCGAGCCCGGCGTACTTCCCGGTGGGCACGTGGATGACGTCGCCGGGCTTGAGCTTCTCCAGGGCCGCGGCGGCGGCCGCCCGGCGCTGGGTGGCGCCCTGCTTGGCCAGCTCGGTCTCGCGGTCCTTGAGCTCGCGGCGCAGCCGCGCGTACTCCTCGAAGTCGCCCAGGTGGCAGGTGACGGCCTCGCGGTAGCCCGCCAGGCCCTCCTCGTTCTTCTGCACCTGCCGGGAGATGCCGACGACCGACTTGTCGGCCTGGAACTGCGCGAAGGAGGTCTCCAGGAGCTCCCGCGAGCGGTGCCTGCCGTACTGGGAGACGAGGTTGACCGCCATGTTGTACGACGGCTTGAAGCTGGACCGCAGCGGGTACGTGCGGGTGCCCGCCAGGCCCGCGAGCGCGGCCGGGTCCATGGCGCGCTGCCACAGGACGACGGCGTGGCCCTCGACGTCGATGCCGCGGCGGCCGGCGCGGCCGGTCAGCTGGGTGTACTCGCCGGGGGTGATGTCGGCGTGCTGCTCGCCGTTCCACTTGACGAGCTTCTCCAGGACCACCGAGCGGGCGGGCATGTTGATGCCCAGTGCGAGGGTCTCGGTGGCGAAGACGGCCTTGACCAGGCCCTTGACGAAGAGCTCCTCGACCACTTCCTTGAAGGTGGGCAGCATGCCCGCGTGGTGCGCGGCGATGCCCCGCTCCAGGCCCTCCAGCCACTCGAAGTAGCCCAGGACGTGCAGGTCCTCGTCGGGGATCGAGGCGGTGCGCTCCTCGACGATCTCCCGGACCCTGCCCCGGGCCTCGGCATCGTTGAGCCGCAGCCCGGCGTACATGCACTGCTGCACGGCGGCCTCGCAGCCGGCCCGGCTGAAGATGAAGGTGATGGCGGGCAGCAGGCCCTCGGCGTCGAGCCGCTCGATGACCTCGACCCGGCTGGGGGTCCAGATGCGGCTGCGCTGGCGGCGCTCGCGCTCGCGGTCGGCCTCGCGGAGGTTCTTGCCGCGGCGGCGGTCGCGGCCGCCGAAGGGGCGGCTGTTCTCCATCCGGGCCAGGCGCACCAGGTCGGGGTTGACCTCGCGTCTGGTGCCCTGCGGGCCGTCCTTCTCCTCGAAGAGGTCGTACATCCGCCGCCCGGCGAGCACGTGCTGCCACAGCGGGACGGGCCGGTGCTCGGAGACGATCACTTCGGTGTCGCCGCGGACCGTGTCCAGCCAGTCGCCGAACTCCTCCGCGTTGGAGACGGTGGCCGACAGGGACACGAGCGTCACCGAGTCCTGGAGGTGAATGATGACCTCCTCCCAGACGGCGCCGCGGAAGCGGTCGGAGAGATAGTGCACCTCGTCCATGACCACGTAGCCGAGGCCGTTGAGCGCCTGGGAGCCCGCGTAGAGCATGTTGCGCAGCACTTCGGTGGTCATGACGAGCACCGGGGCGTCGGGGTTGACGCTGTTGTCGCCGGTCAGCAGGCCGACGCGGTCGGCGCCGTAGCGCTTGACGAGGTCGCTGTACTTCTGGTTCGACAGCGCCTTGATCGGCGTGGTGTAGAAGCACTTGCGGCCCTGGGTGAGGGCCAGGTGGACGGCGAACTCGCCCACGATGGTCTTGCCGGACCCGGTCGGCGCGGCGACCAGCACGCCCTTCCCCGCTTCCAGGGCCTTGCAGGCCTCTATCTGGAAGGGGTCCAGTTCGAATTCGTACATCTCGCGGAACGGGGCGAGCGCGGTGGCCTGCTCGGCGGCGCGCACCTGGGACAGGGCGTAGCGCTCAGCAGGGGACATGTCGTCGGTCATCTTGTGTACGAGCCTACCCGGGGCCTCTGACAGCCACCCGATCTTTATCGAGCACTGGTGGAGCGGGCGCCCAGGACGCGTACGGCCCCGGGGACGGTCTCCGCGGTGAGCGGCAGCGGTCCCAGGGGCTCGCCGTCCGCGTAGCCGGTGCTGCCGGGGGCCTCCAGGGTCACCCTCGCGGCGCGGTGGACGGTGACCTTGGGGTGTCCGAGGTGGGTGCCCCGGTAGACCTTCGGGAAGACCGTGAGGAGGGTGGTGCGGCTGCACGGGCCGACGACCGTGATGTCGAACAGCCCGTCGTCCAGTCGCGCGTCGCCGCAGATGCGCATGCCGCCGCCGTACGAGCCGCCGTTGCCGACCGCGACGAGGGTCGCCTCGATCCGCCGCGCGGGCCCGTCGTCGAGGGTGATCCGGTACGGGACGGGGCGCAGCGCGGCGAGTTCGGCGAGGAGGGCGACGTCGTAGCGCAGCCGCCCGGTGGGGAAGCGGAGCCGGTTGCCCCGGTCGTTGACGCGGGAGTCGAGGCCGGAGGCGAGGACGGTGCCGAACCAGGTGTCCCCGGTCCGTCCGAGGTCGACGGGGCGGCCGCCGTCCCCCTTGAGGGAGGTCGCGATGGCCCGGCCCGCGGCGGCGGGGTCGCGCACGGGCAGGCCGTTGGCGCGGGCGAAGTCGTTGCCGGTGCCGACGGCCACCACCCCGAGGGGGGTGCCGGTCCCGGCGACGGCCTGGAGGGCGAGCGAGCACATGCCGTCGCCGCCGACGGCTATCAGCGCCCCGGTGCCCCCGGCGACCGCGGCCCGTGCCCGCGCGAGGGCGTCGGGGGCGTCCGTCCCCAGGACCGTGCGGACGGAGAACCCGGCGTCGCGCAGCACCCGGGCCGCGGGCAGGGCCGCCCTGGCGCCCCGTCCGCGGCCCGCCGTGGGGTTGACGAAGAGGGTGATGTCGCTGGTCACCCGCCGGACCCTACCGGGTCCGGAAACGCCTGGGGGCGGCCGCTGTGACCAGGCCGGCGAGCGCGGTGATCAGCTTGCGGGCCTCGTCCAGGTCCTTGTGCGCCTC
>NZ_JBSFWT010000173.1:0-4927 GCF_053594975.1 Streptomyces sp. NPDC002537 | reverse complement strand
GGCTCTTTGACCTACGGCCCGCAGATTGCGGGCTACGCCGGCAAAATCAGCCCGTCCGGCGTTTGAGGACGCGGCCGCAGGCCGCCCCCGCCGCAGGCGGCGAACGACCCGCAGCCGGAGGCTAGAACGTGAGCTTCCAGCCGTTGACGTAGCCGACATCCTGCGCCGCGACATCCTGCACGCGAAGCTTCCACGTGCCGTTCGCGGTCTCGGTGGACGCGTTCACCGTAAAGGTGGCGTTGACGTCGGCCGCGGAGTCGTTGTTGCTCGAGTCCTTCAGCCGATACGTCTTTCCACTGGGACCGACGAGGTCCACGACCAGGTCGCCCCGGTACGTGTGCTTGATGTCGACCCCGACCTTGAGCGCGGCCGGCGCGTTGCCGGTGAGGCCGCTGACGGCGATCGGGGACTCGATCGCCGGACCCGCGTCGGGGATGTCGACCCGGGACGTGTTCTCGAAGACCTTGCCGCTCGGCGGCGTCGTGGAGGAGCCGCCGCTCAGCTTCCAGACGGCACCGGCGATCGCGGCGGTGTTGGTGCCGAGCGCGGTGTCGTCGAGGTTCGCGTAGGTGTCGCACGAGCGGTGGTAGCAGGCGTCGAACGCCTGGCCCGCGGTGCCGCCCCACTTCTGCGCCTGGTCGGCGGTCTTGATGTAGTCGGCGCCGCTGAACAGCCCGCCGACGGGTATCCCGACGTTCTGGAAGGGCGCGTGGTCGGAGCGGCCGTCGCCCTCGTGGTCGACCTCGGTGGGGATGTTCTTGGCGGTGAACCAGTCCTCGAAGAGGCTCTGGAGGTTCGCGTCGTAGCCGTAGACGTAGTAGCCCGGGTTCGGCGAGCCGATCATGTCGAAGTTCAGATAGCCGTCGATCTTCGAACGCTCGGCGGCGGGCAGGCTGTTGACGTAGTACTGCGAGCCGCGCATGCCGAGTTCCTCGGCGCCCCACCAGCCGAACCGCAGGTGCTTGTCGGGCTTGTAGCCCTCGCGGGCGACGGCGAGGGCGACCTCGAGGATGCCGGCCGAGCCGGAGCCGTTGTCGTTGATGCCGGGACCGGCGTTGACCGAGTCGAGGTGCGAGCCCGCGAAGACGACGTGGTTCGCGTCCCCGCCGGGCCAGTCGGCGATCAGGTTGTAGCCGGTGGCGCCGTTGGTGGTGAACTGCTGGACGGTGGTGGTGAATCCGGCCGCGTCCAGCTTGCCCTTCACATAGTCGACGGACGCCTTGTAGCCGCTGCGGCCGTGCGCGCGGTTGCCGCCGTTGGCGTTGGCTATCGACTGGAGCTGGTTGAGGTGCGCCTTGACGTTGGCCACGGGAATGCCGGGCGCGTCGGCCTTGACGCGGGTCTTGGCGGCGACCGGCGCGGCGGCCCCGGCGGTGGTGGGAACCGCCTGGGCCGGGGCGCCGGTCGCGCCGAGGAAGGTGGCGGTGAGGGCCGCACCGGTGGCCAGGAGGGCCACGGCGCGGTTTCTTCGCCCGGTTCCGTTGAGTGGTCCTTTGAGTTCAAGCATGGGGGGCTCCCAACTCATTTTGACGTGGCCATGATGTTGGGGGCGCCGGTTATACGCGTCAAGGGCGGAATTCGGACACCGAACACCGCTTTCCGGATATCGGGCGCCGGTCTACCGCCCCTGAGCTGTGGCTTCAGGGGTCTCCGTGACGGCTGTGACGTCTGTGTTAACAGTGGCGGCGGACGTCGCTTTTCCGCTGTGTACGGCCTTGTCCTGGGCCGCCCGCAGCTCCGTCCGCGCGGTGCGGGCCGTGCGCAGCGCGTCCCAGCTGAGCAGGGCGAGCGCCAGCCAGATCAGCGCGAAACCGGCCCACCGCTCGGCGGGCATCGTCTCGTGGAAGACCAGCAGTCCGAGGGCGAACTGGAAGACGGGGGCGAGGTACTGCACCATGCCCATCACCGACAGCGGCAGCCGGACGGCCCCGATGCCGAAGCAGATGAGGGGCAGCGCGGTGATCGCGCCGGTGCCCATCAGCAGCAGGGCGTGCCCGGCGCCCTCGCTCGCGTAGGTGCTGCCGCCGTCCGCCCCGAGGAACAGCAGGAAGCCCAGCGCCGGGAGGAACTGCACCGCGGTCTCGGCGGCCATCGACTCCAGGCCGCCCAGCCCGACCTTCTTCTTGACCAGGCCGTACGTGCTGAACGTGGCGGCCAGCGTCAGCGCGATCCACGGCGGCTTGCCGTATGCGACGGCCATCACCACGACCGCGGCCGCGCCGACGCCCACCGCCGTCCACTGGACGGCCCGCAGCCGCTCGCGCAGGACGAGGACGCCGAAGGCGATGGAGACCAGCGGGTTGATGAAGTAGCCCATCGACGTCTCGACGACGTGCCCCGAGTTGACGCCCCAGATGTAGACGCCCCAGTTCACGGAGATCAGGGCCGCGCCGATCGCGATCAGCGCCAGCCGTTTCGGCTGCCGGAGCAGCGGGCGTATCCACCCCCAGCGCCGGGTGACGGCGAGGGCGATCAGCACGGTGGCGAGCGACCACACCATGCGGTGGGCGAGGATCTCGCCCGCGCCGGAAGGTTCGAGGAGGGGCCAGTAGAGGGGGAAGAGACCCCAGATCGAGTAGGCGGCAACGCTGCAGAGCAGACCCGTGCGGGTCTCGCTCCTGGCGGTGGGGGTGGCGGTCATGACGGCTCCTGGGGGCGACGCGGCTCCGTCGAAGGTAACGCCGCACCCGGACCGATGTCATGTGCGTACCGAATCATGGTCATGACGCCGCCTCGCCCCCGGTGCCCGCCCCCTGCCTCGGGCGCTCCTCACGCATGCGCTCGACGGCCTTGGTGACGTCGAACGGCAGGATCGTCACCGCCACGTTCGGCAGCTGCTCCAGCGTCTTCGCCATCTCGTCGCCCCGGTCCGGATGCAGCAGCGGCCCGAGCGGCGGCGAGTACGTACGGCGCGGCACCAGCAGGGTGAGGGCCGTGGAGCCGTCGGCCGTGGTGCGGGCCGCGAGGGAGGCGACCGCGTGCCGGAGCCGCCGGTCCGGGCAGTCCACCAGTTCCAGCGGCACCGTCGTGCCGGGCGTCTCGTCCCACTTCGCGGCCAGCCGCCGGGCCCGCTCCTCGTCGATGACGAAGTGCAGGGCCCGCACCTCGTCCGGCCGCAGCTCGTGCGCGTACCGCAGTGCCTGGATGGTGGCCAGGTCGAGGCTGTCGACGAGGATGTACACGAGGTGGCGCCGCCAGTGCGGCCGGTCCGAGCCGAGGGCGGGGACGTTGCCCAGCGCCTCGTCCTCCTCCCGGTACTGGCGGTTGATGCGGATCAGCGCCCATACGCCGAGCGGGAAGACCACCACGACCAGCCAGGCGCCCTCCGTGAACTTGGTGACCGCGAAGATGACCACGACCATCGCCGAGACCACCGCGGCCACGAGGTTCACCCCCACCTTCCCGTGCCGGTTCGGCTCGTCGGGCCGTCGCCAGTAGTGGGCCGCCATCCCGGCGGCCGCCATGGTGAAGCCGGTGAACACGCCGATGGCGTACAGCGCGACGAGCTTGTCGACGCTGCCGCCCGTGACGATCAGCAGCGCGAGGGAGACGACGGTGAGCGAGATGATCCCGTTGGAGAAGGCGAGCCGGTGCCCGCGGCGCGTCAACTGGCGGGGCAGGAAGCGGTCTTCGGCGACGAAGCTGGCGAGGAACGGGAAGCCGGTGAAGGGCGTGTTCGCGCCCGTGTAGAGGATCAGCGCGGTCGCCAGCTGCACATAGACCAGCCCGGCCGTGCCGAGCCAGCTGCCGCCGAAGACGAGGTGGGCCTCCTGGGCGATGACGGTCGGATTGCCGTCCTGGTAGGGGATCGCGTGGGTGAAGTGGGCGAGCGTGGAGACGCCGAGCACCATGACGCCCAGCACACAGCTCATGACGGTGAGGGTGCGCCGGGCGTTGCGGCCCTGCGGCCTGCGGAAGGCGGAGACGCTGTTGGAGATCGCCTCCAGACCGGTCAGCGACGAGCCGCCGTTCGCGAACGCGCGCAGCACCATGAACAGCGAAGCGCCGTAGAGCCAGCCGTGCCCGGCCGTACCGAGCGGAAGGGCGCCGCTGGCGTGCAGGTCCGCGTGGGGGAGGCCGCCGGTGAGGGCCCGGACGAGACCGATGAGCAGTATCAGCGCGACGGCGACCATGAAGAGGTACGCGGGAGCGGCGAACGCCCGCCCCGCCTCCCGGAGCCCTCGCAGATTCCCGTACATCAACAGCACCACCACGCCCACGGTGATGGGGAGTTTGAGGTGGTCGATGCCGGTGTAGCCGTCGCCGGTGAGATGGGCGAGGGAGATCAGCGCGTCGGTGCCCGCGGCGGTCTGCACGGCGACGGTGACGATGTAGTCGACGAGCAGCGCGACCGCCGCGATCTGGGCGACGCGCGGACCGAAGTTCTCACGGGCGACGACGTACGAGCCGCCGGCGCGCGTGTACACGGACACCACGTCGCGGTAGGAGAGCGTGAGGAGCAACAGCACCAGCAGGATCGCGCCGGTCACCGGCAGCAGCAAGGTGAACGCGGCCACTCCGACGACCGGTACCAGGATGCGGAGCATCTCCTCGCTGCCGTACGCGGTGGAGGAGATGCAGTCGGAGGCGAGGACGCCCAGGGCGAGGGGGTTGGAGAGCGTCTCGTGGGCGAGCTGCTGGGTGACGAGGGGACGACCGAGCAGTCGGCATTTGACGCGGTAGGCGAGCCGGTCAGGAACCTCGGGTACGGCATCGGAATCGGCCATCCCCCTATGTAACCGGCGGTCGGCCCCGGAGTCCTCTCCTCAAACGCCGGACGGGCTGAAAATCAGCCCGTCCGGCGTTCGGGTGCGCCTGGTGGTGCGGGTGGTTCAGCCGACGACGGTCCAGGTGTCGTTCCCGGCCAGGAGGGTGGCGAGGTCGCCTTTGCCCTGGTGGTGGGTGGCGGTTTCGAGTTGGTCGTTCA
>NZ_JBSFWT010000172.1:3464-4927 GCF_053594975.1 Streptomyces sp. NPDC002537 | reverse complement strand
TGCTTCCATATCTGGCCTATCAACCCAGTCGTCTACTGGGAGCCTTAACCCCTCAAGGGGGTGGGAGTCCTCATCTCGAAGCAGGCTTCCCGCTTAGATGCTTTCAGCGGTTATCCCTCCCGAACGTAGCCAACCAGCCATGCCCTTGGCAGGACAACTGGCACACCAGAGGTTCGTCCGTCCCGGTCCTCTCGTACTAGGGACAGCCCTTCTCAAGACTCCTACGCGCACAGCGGATAGGGACCGAACTGTCTCACGACGTTCTAAACCCAGCTCGCGTACCGCTTTAATGGGCGAACAGCCCAACCCTTGGGACCGACTCCAGCCCCAGGATGCGACGAGCCGACATCGAGGTGCCAAACCATCCCGTCGATATGGACTCTTGGGGAAGATCAGCCTGTTATCCCCGGGGTACCTTTTATCCGTTGAGCGACGGCGCTTCCACAAGCCACCGCCGGATCACTAGTCCCGACTTTCGTCCCTGCTCGACCCGTCGGTCTCACAGTCAAGCTCCCTTGTGCACTTACACTCAACACCTGATTGCCAACCAGGCTGAGGGAACCTTTGGGCGCCTCCGTTACTCTTTAGGAGGCAACCGCCCCAGTTAAACTACCCACCAGACACTGTCCCTGATCCGGATCACGGACCCAGGTTAGACATCCAGCACGACCAGAGTGGTATTTCAACGACGACTCCACGAACACTGGCGTGCCCGCTTCACAGTCTCCCACCTATCCTACACAAGCCGAACCGAACACCAATATCAAGCTATAGTAAAGGTCCCGGGGTCTTTCCGTCCTGCTGCGCGAAACGAGCATCTTTACTCGTAGTGCAATTTCACCGGGCCTATGGTTGAGACAGTCGAGAAGTCGTTACGCCATTCGTGCAGGTCGGAACTTACCCGACAAGGAATTTCGCTACCTTAGGATGGTTATAGTTACCACCGCCGTTTACTGGCGCTTAAGTTCTCAGCTTCGCCCCACCGAAGTGGAGCTAACCGGTCCCCTTAACGTTCCAGCACCGGGCAGGCGTCAGTCCGTATACATCGCCTTACGGCTTCGCACGGACCTGTGTTTTTAGTAAACAGTCGCTTCTCGCTGGTCTCTGCGGCCACCCCCAGCTCAGGAAGTAAATTCCATCACCAGGAATGGCCCCCCTTCTCCCGAAGTTACGGGGGCATTTTGCCGAGTTCCTTAACCATAGTTCACCCGAACGCCTCGGTATTCTCTACCTGACCACCTGAGTCGGTTTAGGGTACGGGCCGCCATGAAACTCGCTAGAGGCTTTTCTCGACAGCATAGGATCATCCACTTCACCACAATCGGCTCGGCATCAGGTCTCAGGCTTCATGCTGTCCGGATTTGCCTGGACAGCGCCCTACACCCTTACCCCGGGACAACCACCGCCCGGGCTGGACTACCTTCCTGCGTCACCCCATCGCTTACCTACTACCACCTTGGGCT
>NZ_JBSFWT010000172.1:1703-3368 GCF_053594975.1 Streptomyces sp. NPDC002537 | reverse complement strand
GCCAGCGGCTCCACCACTTTCCTTCACCCGAAGGATCCGGAACGGCTTCACGGCCTTAGCATTAATGGATTCGATATTGGGCGTTTCAAAGCGGGTACCGGAATATCAACCGGTTGTCCATCGACTACGCCTGTCGGCCTCGCCTTAGGTCCCGACTTACCCTGGGCAGATCAGCTTGACCCAGGAACCCTTAGTCAATCGGCGCACACGTTTCCCACGTGTGTATCGCTACTCATGCCTGCATTCTCACTCGTGAACCGTCCACAACTCGCTTCCGCGGCTGCTTCACCCGGCACACGACGCTCCCCTACCCATCACAGTCCCCGTTGGGGGTATGTACTGCAATGACACGACTTCGGCGGTACGCTTGAGCCCCGCTACATTGTCGGCGCGGAATCACTTGACCAGTGAGCTATTACGCACTCTTTCAAGGGTGGCTGCTTCTAAGCCAACCTCCTGGTTGTCTCTGCGACTCCACATCCTTTCCCACTTAGCGTACGCTTAGGGGCCTTAGTCGATGCTCTGGGCTGTTTCCCTCTCGACCATGGAGCTTATCCCCCACAGTCTCACTGCCGCGCTCTCACTTACCGGCATTCGGAGTTTGGCTAAGGTCAGTAACCCGGTAGGGCCCATCGCCTATCCAGTGCTCTACCTCCGGCAAGAAACACACGACGCTGCACCTAAATGCATTTCGGGGAGAACCAGCTATCACGGAGTTTGATTGGCCTTTCACCCCTAACCACAGGTCATCCCCCAGGTTTTCAACCCTGGTGGGTTCGGTCCTCCACGAAGTCTTACCTCCGCTTCAACCTGCCCATGGCTAGATCACTCCGCTTCGGGTCTTGGGCGCGCTACTCAACCGCCCTATTCGGACTCGCTTTCGCTACGGCTTCCCCACACGGGTTAACCTCGCAACACACCGCAAACTCGCAGGCTCATTCTTCAAAAGGCACGCAGTCACGACGCACCGAGCAAGCTCGATGCGCGACGCTCCCACGGCTTGTAGGCACACGGTTTCAGGTACTATTTCACTCCGCTCCCGCGGTACTTTTCACCATTCCCTCACGGTACTATCCGCTATCGGTCACCAGGGAATATTTAGGCTTAACGGGTGGTCCCGCCAGATTCACACGGGATTTCTCGGGCCCCGTGCTACTTGGGTGTCTCTTAAACGAGCCGTTGATGTTTCAGCTACGGGGGTCTTACCCTCTACGCCGGACCTTTCGCATGTCCTTCGCCTACACCAACGGTTTCTGACTCGTCTCATGGCCGGCAGACCATGAAAAAGAGATCCCACAACCCCGCATGCGCAACCCCTGCCGGGTATCACACACATACGGTTTGGCCTCATCCGGTTTCGCTCGCCACTACTCCCGGAATCACGGTTGTTTTCTCTTCCTGCGGGTACTGAGATGTTTCACTTCCCCGCGTTCCCTCCACACTGCCTATGTGTTCAGCAGCGGGTGACAGCCCATGACGACTGCCGGGTTTCCCCATTCGGACACCCCCGGATCAAAGCTCGGTTGACAGCTCCCCGGGGCCTATCGTGGCCTCCCACGTCCTTCATCGGTTCCTGGTGCCAAGGCATCCACCGTGCGCCCTTAAAAACTTGGCCACAGATGCTCGCGTCCACTGTGCAGTTCTCAAACAACGACCAGCCACCCA
>NZ_JBSFWT010000171.1:0-4996 GCF_053594975.1 Streptomyces sp. NPDC002537 | reverse complement strand
CCGCAGGCTACGGACCACGCCCGCAAAATCAGCCCGTCCGGCGTTTGAGGACGCGGCCGCAGGCCGCCCCCGCCGCAGGCGGCGAACCGGCCCGCGGCCGAAGTGCGGCGGCCTAGTCCTCCGCCAATTCCAGCCAGCGCAGCTCAAGTTCGTCCCGCTCCGCCGCCAGCCCCCGCAGCTCCGCATCCAGCTTCGCCACCGCTTCGAAGTCGGTCGCCTGCTCGGCGATCCGCGTGTGCAGCTTCGACTCCGCCTCGCTGATGCGGTCGAGGCGGCGCTCGATCTTCTGGAGTTCCTTCTTCGCGGCGCGCGCGTCACCGGCCGACTTCTGCTGGACCGGCGAGGACACGGGCGCCGGAGCGGCAGCGGCGGCCGCCTCCAGGACCCGCTGTCGCCGCTCCAGGTATTCGTCCAGGCCCCGCGGCAGCATCCGCAGCGCCTTGTCGCCGAGCAGCGCGTACACCCGGTCCGTGGTCCGCTCCACGAAGTACCGGTCGTGGCTGATGACGACCATCGACCCGGGCCAGCCGTCGAGCAGGTCCTCGAGCTGGGTGAGGGTCTCGATGTCGAGGTCGTTGGTGGGCTCGTCGAGGAAGAGGACGTTCGGCTCGTCCATCAGCAGCCGCAGGATCTGCAGGCGGCGCCGCTCACCGCCGGAGAGGTCGCCGACGGGCGTCCACTGCTTCTCCTTGGTGAAGCCGAACTTCTCGCAGAGCTGCCCGGCGGTCATCTCGCGGCCCTTGCCGAGGTCGACCCGGTCGCGCACCTGCTGGACGGCCTCCAGCACCCGCTTGGCGGGGTCGAGTTCGCCGACCTCCTGCGAGAGGTAGGCCAGCTTGACGGTCCTGCCGACGACGATCTTCCCGGCCGCGGGCTGCTCCTCGCCCTCCGTGCGGGCCGCCTGGGCGAGGGCGCGCAGCAGCGAGGTCTTGCCCGCGCCGTTGACGCCGACGAGGCCGATGCGGTCGCCGGGGCCGAGCTGCCAGGTGAGGTGCTTGATGAGCTCCTTGGGGCCGGCCTGGACGGAGACGTTCTCCAGGTCGAAGACCGTCTTGCCGAGGCGCGAGGAGGCGAACTTCATCAGCTCGGCGCTGTCGCGCGGCGGCGGCACGTCGGCGATGAGCTCGTTGGCGGCCTCGATGCGGAACCGCGGCTTGCTGGTGCGGGCCGGGGCGCCGCGGCGCAGCCAGGCGAGCTCCTTGCGCATCAGGTTCTGCCGCTTGGTCTCCTCGGTCGCGGCGATGCGCTCGCGCTCGGCGCGGGCGAAGACGTAGTCGCTGTAGCCGCCCTCGTACTCGAAGACGGAGCCGCGCTGGACGTCCCACATGCGGGTGCAGACCTGGTCGAGGAACCAGCGGTCGTGGGTGACGCAGACGAGGGCCGAGCGGCGCGCCCGGAGGTGCTGGGCCAGCCAGGAGATGCCCTCGACGTCGAGGTGGTTGGTGGGCTCGTCGAGGACGATCAGGTCCTGGTCGGCGATCAGCAGCTTGGCGAGCGCGATGCGGCGGCGCTCGCCGCCGGAGAGCGGGCCGATGACGGTGTCGAGCCCGCCGTCGAAGCCGGGCAGGTCGAGCCCGCCGAACAGGCCGGTGAGCACGTCGCGGATCTTGGCGTTGCCCGCCCACTCGTGGTCGGCCATGTCGCCGACGACCTCGTGCCGGACGGTCGCGGCCGGGTCGAGGGAGTCGTGCTGGGTGAGCACGCCGAGGTGCAGGCCGCCGGCGTGGGTGACGCGGCCCTTGTCGGCCTCCTCCACCTTGGCGAGGATGCGGATGAGCGTGGTCTTGCCGTCGCCGTTGCGGCCGACGACGCCGATCCGGTCGCCCTCGTTCACCCCGAGGGAGATGCCGTCGAGCAGCGCACGCGTGCCGTACACCTTGTCGACGGCTTCCAGATTGACGAGGTTCGTGGCCATTCCGCTCCTAGCTGCGTGGGTCTCCTTTCAGCATCCCACGCCCTCCCCCGGGCCCACGGGGCCGGGTTTGCCGCGACGACCGACCGGGCGCGGCCCTGAGAGGATGGGGTCGTGACCGGAACGCTCGTACTCGCAGGTACCCCCATCGGCGACGTCGCCGACGCGCCCCCTCGGCTGGCCGCCGAGCTCGCCGCCGCCGAGGTGATCGCCGCGGAGGACACTCGGCGGCTGCGCCGTCTGACCCAGGCGCTGGGGGTGCACACCACGGGCCGTGTGGTGTCGTACTTCGAGGGCAACGAGTCGGCCCGGACGCCCGAGCTGGTGGAGGCGCTGGCGGGCGGGGCGCGGGTGCTGCTGGTCACGGACGCGGGCATGCCGTCCGTCTCCGACCCGGGGTATCGGCTGGTGGCCGCGGCCGTGGAGCGGGACATCAAGGTGACCGCGGTGCCGGGCCCGTCCGCGGTGCTGACGGCGCTCGCGGTGAGCGGTCTGCCGGTGGACCGGTTCTGTTTCGAGGGGTTCCTGCCGCGCAAGGCGGGCGAGCGGCTCGGCAGGCTGCGCGAGGTCGCGGACGAGCGCCGGACGCTGGTCTACTTCGAGGCCCCGCACCGCCTGGACGACACCCTCGCCGCGATGGCCGAGGCGTTCGGGGAGCAGCGCCGGGCGGCGGTGTGCCGGGAGCTGACCAAGACGTACGAAGAGGTCAAGCGCGGTCCGCTGAAGGAGCTGGCCGCCTGGGCGGCCGAGGGTGTGCGGGGCGAGATCACCATCGTGGTGGAGGGCGCAGCGGAGCGCGGCCCGCAGGAGCTCGACGCCGCGGAGCTCGTCCGCCGGGTGCGGATCAGGGAGGAGGCCGGGGAGCGCCGCAAGGAGGCGATCGCGGCCGTGGCTGCGGAAGCAGGCCTACCCAAGAGGGACGTGTTCGATGCCGTGGTGGCGGCAAAAAACGCCGCACAGCAGGGCCCATCAGAGGGTAAAGGGCTATCGTGAAAGGCAAAGCTTAGGCCGCGCAGCCAGGCACTTTGGACAGTGCGCCGCCAAGTTTGCCCCAATTCGGTACAGGGCTGCTGCGTGATCGCCGGGAAGGGCGTTCCCTGGTTGTGGGACGTCCGTTCCCGGAGAGAGCTTGTCCTTGAGGACAAGAGGAGCTGCCATGAGCGAGATCGCAGGAACCTCGAGTGGTGTCCGGCCGATAGCCACCCAGACCCCGGCGCATGAGCACGGGGTGCACGAACCAGGGCACGAGTCGTACTCCTTCGCCTGCATGCGGTGCGGGCACGGCTGGGAGCAGTCGTACGAGATCCAGCACCACGTGGACGCCGAGGGCAAGCCGTTCGTCGTCTACTACGCGGACGGCCGGCGCGTCCCGTCCCCGCTGACCCGCCCGACCTGCGACAACTGTGGCGAGCACGTCGTCCGGATCATGCGGTCCGGCCGGGTCTCCGAGGTGGCCCACGTCCTGCACCAGCCGGCCGACAGCCGCTCGGTGCCCGCCACCCGCCAGGCTCCCGGGGATCCCGGTGCGGAGCCGGAGCACGGCGAGAAGCACCACTGGCACCTGTCCGATCTGCTCCACCCCTTCCAGCACCACCACCAGCAGCACCAGAAGTAGTAGGCCGTTCCGCCGCGGTCCCTAGAATCGCGGACATGGCATCGAACAGCGGCACCTCCGGCAGTGCGCGGAAGCAGAACGACAAGGACGTCCCTCCGCCTCTCCCGGAGCCGCTGGCGGTGCCGGTGGCCGATTCCCACACCCACCTGGACATGCAGGGGACCACTACCGAAGAGGCGCTGGCCAAGGCCGCGTCCGTCGGTGTGACGACGGTCATCCAGGTCGGCTGCGATCTGGCCGGTTCCGCCTGGGCCGCCGAGACGGCCGCCGCCCACGACGGCGTCTGGGCGACCGTGGCCCTGCACCCCAACGAGGCTCCCCGGATCGTGCTGGGCGACCCCGACGGCTGGTCCCGGCAGGGCATCCGGCAGCCCGGCGGCGATGCCGCCCTCGACGCGGCGCTGGAGCGGATCGACGAGCTGGCCGCCCTCCCGCAGGTCCGCGGTGTCGGCGAGACCGGCCTCGACTTCTTCCGTACGGGCCCCGAGGGCATGGCCGCCCAGGAGTACTCCTTCCGTCGCCATATCGACATCGCCAAGCGGCACGGCAAGGCCCTGGTCATCCACGACCGGGAGGCGCACGCCGACGTCCTGCGGGTCCTGGAGGAGGAGGGCGCGCCCTCGACGGTGGTCTTCCACTGCTACTCCGGCGACGCCGAGATGGCCAAGATCTGCGCCGAGGCGGGCTACTACCTGTCCTTCGCCGGGAACGTCACCTTCAAGAACGCCCAGCACCTCCGTGACGCACTCGCGGTGACCCCGCTGGACCGGGTGCTCGTGGAGACGGACGCGCCGTACCTGACGCCGATGCCGTATCGCGGACGGCCCAATGCGCCGTACCTCATTCCGGTCACTTTGCGGGCGATGGCCGGGTACCGGGGCATCGAGGAGGACGCCCTGGCCACGGCGGTAGCCGCGAACACCGCTCGCGCGTTCGGTTACTGACGCATGCCTGTACGACGCAACGTGACGATACGACTTTGGAGAGTGACGCTCCCTCCGCTACAGTCCCGGGCCGTAGCTCGACCCAGGGGAGTGTCGCGTGACTCATGCACCGGGCAGCCCCCGTGCCGCACGCAGCGGTGCGGCTGAAGCACCGCTCTACGACCTGTACGACCCGTACGATCCCGCCACGCCCTACGGGGCCTACGCCCCGTACGTGCCGTACGCCGCGACCGGCGATCTCTACGGGCTCGACGAACCGGTGGCGGGCCCGTACGACCCCTTCCTGCCCGAGCCCCGCGAAGCCGCCGCGTACGGCCGCGAACCGGCCGCGTACGAGCCGCAGGACCTGCACCCGCTGCCGCACCTGCCCCGGCAGCCCACGGGCCCGGACACCGGGTCCGCGCCCGCCGACGACGACCCCGCCGTCGTCGCCGAGGGTGTCCGCGGTGGTGCCTTCGTAGAGCGAGGTCTCGCCGTCGAGCCAGCGGACGAGGAGGCCGTCGGCTCGGCCCGAGCCGCTGAAGT
>NZ_JBSFWT010000170.1:0-5055 GCF_053594975.1 Streptomyces sp. NPDC002537 | reverse complement strand
CCCTTCTACTCGACCGTCACTGGCGGTCTGATCGATACCAAGGAGTTGGATGCCGAGTACTGGGTGACCAATCTCCGGCAGACGGTCCGTTTCGATGAGACGGTGCGTGTGCTTCTGGCCGATGGTTTCGGTTACTTCATCGAGTCCAGTGCGCATCCTGTTCTGACTGTGGGTTTGCAGGAGACTTTCGAGGATTCCGGTAAGGACGCTGTCGCGTTGGGCACTCTGCGTCGGGACGAGGGCGGTCCCGAGCGTTTCCTGACCTCCCTCGCCGAGGGCTATGTCCGTGGTCTGTCCGTCGACTGGCATGCCGTGTTCGCCGGTACGGGCGCCCAGCGCGTCGACCTCCCCACTTATGCCTTCCAACGGCAGCGCTACTGGCTCGACATACCCACCGCCTCCGTGAACGACCCGGCCGGCCTCGGTCTCGCCGCCGTCGGTCACCCGCTGCTCGGCGCCGCCGTCCAACTGGCCGGGGACGGTCAACTGTTGTTCACCGGCCGGATCTCGCTCCGGACCCACCCCTGGCTCGCCGACCGCACCGCCCTCGGTACGACCGTCCTCGCACCCTCCGCCCTGCTCGAACTCGCCTTCACCGCCGCCCACGAAGCGAACTGCGGCCATGTCGAGAACCTGACGCAGACCTCGCCCCTCGTCCTGCCCGAGCACGACGCCGTACAGATCCAGCTGGCCGTCGGAACGCCCGACGAAGCAGGGCGTCGTGAACTGCGGCTGTATGCGCGAGTGGCGGACTCCCGGCCGGACACCCCGTGGACCCACCACGCCACCGGCACACTCGCCCTCGCCGACATCACCCCTGCCGACATCACCCACGGCGAGCCCCTGGCCGCCGCGTGGCCGCCGCCCGGCGCCCGGCCCGTCGATGTCGACGCCTTCTACGACCGGGCCGCCGCTGCCGGTCACGGGTACGGGCCGGCCTTCCGAGGACTCCGCGCCGCGTGGCGAGCGGGCGAGGAGGTGTACGCCGAGGTGGAACTGCCGGAAGAGGAAATCCCCGACGCCGCCCGCTACGGCCTGCACCCCGCACTCCTGGACGCTTCCCTCCAACTCGCCCTGCTGGAACGGCCCGACGCCGCGCAGGACGGAGAGCCGTTTCTGCCGGGCGACTGGAGCGGAGCGGCCCTGCACGCCGTGGGCGCCACCGCGCTCCGGGTCCGCATCCGCCCGGTGGGCGGCAAGGACGCGGTGTCCGTGACCCTCACGGACCCTACGGGTTCCCCGGTGGCGACCGTCGGGTCCCTGCGGCCCCGACCGCTCCGGCCCGAACACCTGCGTGCCGCGGGCGATGTGACACGCGACGCGCTCTTCCACCTGGAGTGGCTCCCCGTCCGGCCGGCTCAGCCCCCTGTCGCGTCCGGCCCCTGGACCGTCCCGGCCACCGACGACCTGAAGCTCGCCGCCGTCCTCACTCCCCTCGACACACCGCAGGCCGACAGCACGGCCGTCGTCTCGTACGCCTCGGCACCCGAAGCACCCGAAGCATCCGAAGCATCCGACGCATCCGACACCCCCGCTCTGCCGGGCCGGATCCGCGAAGCGACCGCGAAAACACTCCGACTGCTCCAGGAATGGCCGACCGAAGGCGCCCCCCGGATCGTCGTCGTGACGCGCAACGCCGTCGCCGCGCGGCCCGGCGAGGATGTCATCGACCTGACCCACGCCCCCGTCCAGGGGCTGGTACGGGCCGCCCAGGCCGAACGTCCCGGCCAGTTCCTCCTGGTGGACGTCGACGACGCGGAGACGTCGAGGAACGCCCTGGCGGCGGCCGTCGCCACGGCCTTCGCCACGGACGAACCACAGATCGCCGTGCGCGACGGCGAGATCCTCGTACCCCGCCTGACCCGTACGCCCCCCACCCCCGAGGCCCCCGCACCGCTCGACCCCGACGGCACCGTGCTGATCACCGGCGGCACCGGCACCCTCGGTTCCCTCATCGCCCGGCACCTCGTGGCCGAGCGCGGCGCCCGGCACCTGGTGCTCGCGAGCCGCCGGGGACCGGAAGCCCCCGGCGCCGCCGGACTCGCGGCCGAACTCGCCGCCGCCGGGGCCTCGGTGGAGACCGTGGCCTGCGACGCGGCCGACCAGGACGCGCTCGCCGCCCTCCTCGCGGGCATCCCCGCCGCACACCCGCTCACCGCCGTCGTCCACGCGGCGGGCGCCCCCGACGACGGACTGATCGGCGCGCTGACGCCCGAACGGCTCGACGGCGTCCTGCGGCCCAAGGCCGATGCCGCAGCCCATCTGCACGAGCTCACCCGTGGCCACGACCTGGCGGACTTCGTCCTCCTCTCCTCGGCCGCGGGCACCCTGGGCAACCCGGGGCAGGGCGCCTTCGGCGCGGCCAACGCCTTCCTCGACGCCCTCGCCCAGCACCGCCGCGCGCACGGGCTCCCCGCCGTCTCCCTCGCCTGGGGACCGTGGGAAGCCGCGACGGGCACCGACACCCGGGGCACGGGAGTCCTGCCCTTCACCACCGACGAGGGGCTCGCCCTCTTTGATGCGGCCCGTAGTGGTGACGCGGCCCTGGCCCTCCCCGTACGGCTCGACCTGCCGACGCTGAGCACCGCGCCCGCCGTCCCCGCTGCACTGCGCGGCCTCGTCCGCACCCCCGCGCGGCGCGCTGCCGCCGCGACCGGACCGGCGGCGCGGACGGAGTCGGTCCGGCGGCTCGCCGGACTCCGCCGCCCCGAGCAGGAGCGCGTCCTGCTCGATCTCCTGCGCACCGAGGTGGCCGCCGTCCTGCGGCACGCCACCGCGGACGACGTCGCCGCCGACCGGGCGTTCAAGGACCTCGGCTTCGACTCGCTCACCGCCGTCGAGCTGCGCAACCGCCTCCAAGCGGCCACCGGACTGCACCTGCCCGCCACGCTCGTCTTCACCTACCCGACCCCGACCGCCCTCGTGCGCTTCCTGCTGGACGAACTCCGGCCCGCCGCCGCCGACGGGCAACCCGGCGTCCTCGAAGAACTCGAACAGCTCGAATCGAGCCTCGCGCGGCTGTCCGGGGAATCCGACGACACGACACGCGACAAGATCACCAAGCGTCTGGAGGCCCTGCTGTGGAAGTGGCACGGCGACCCGGGCGGCCCGGAGGACGCCATCGCGCAGGACGTTCTCGACTCGGCGTCCGACGACGAGATGTTCGCGCTGATCGACAAGGAACTCGGGACCTCCTGAACCGGACGGGCACGGCGACTTCCACGGACTCCCGACGAGGAGCCCTTCACCAAGGAGCACAGGGGACATGGCCAACGTCGACAACGAACAGAAGCTCCGCGACTACCTCAAGCGGGTCACGGCCGACCTGAGCCGCACCCGCAGGCAGCTGCGCGACGCGGAGGCGGTCGGCCACGAGCCCGTCGCGATCGTCGGCATGGCCTGCCGCTACCCCGGCCACGTCGAGTCGCCCGAGGATCTCTGGGAGCTCGTCGCCTCCGGACGCGACGCCATCGGCCCCTTCCCCACCGACCGCGGTTGGGACCTCGACGGGCTGTACGACCCGGACCCGGACACCCGCGGCACCAGCTATGTGCGCAACGGCGGATTCCTGCACGGCGCCGGTGACTTCGACCCCGCCTTCTTCGGCATCACCCCCCGCGAAGCGCTCGGCATGGACCCGCAGCAACGCCTGCTCCTGGAGACGTCCTGGGAGGCATTCGAGCGCGCCGGACTCGACCCCCGCGCCATGAGCGGCAAACGGGTCGGCGTGTTCACCGGCATCGTCACCACGGACTACGTGGGACGGCTGCGACGGACCCCCGAATCCGTCGAGGGCTACGTCATCACCGGCACCATGGCCAGCGTCGCCTCCGGCCGCGTCGCCTACACCCTCGGACTCCACGGCCCCGCCCTCAGCGTCGAGACCGCCTGCTCGTCCTCGCTGGTCGCCCTCCACCTCGCCGTGCAGTCGCTGCGCACCGGCGAGAGCACCATGGCCCTCGCGGGCGGCGTGACGGTCATGCCGGTCCCCGACGCCTTCGTGGAGTTCAGCCGCCAGCGCGGACTCGCCCCCGACGGGCGCATCAAGGCGTTCGCCGCGGGCGCCGACGGCACCAACTGGGCGGAGGGCGCAGGGGTCCTGCTGGTCGAGCGGCTGTCGGACGCGCGCCGCAACGGCCACCCCGTCCTCGCCGTCATCCGCGGCTCCGCACTCAACCAGGACGGCACCAGCAACGGCCTGTCCGCCCCCAACAACCTCGCCCAGGAACGCGTCATCGAAGCGGCACTCGCCGACGCCCGGCTGACCGCCGACGAGGTCGACGCCGTCGAGGCGCACGGCACGGGCACCACACTGGGCGACCCGATCGAGGCACAGGCACTGCTCGCGACGTACGGCAAGGCGCACACCGCGGACCGGCCCCTGCGCCTCGGCTCGATCAAGTCCAACTTCGGGCACTCGGGCCCCGCCGCGGGCGTCGCGGGCGTCATCAAGATGGTGCAGGCGATCCGCGAGGGAGTGCTGCCGAAGACCCTGCACGTGGACGCCCCCACTCCGCACGTCGACTGGTCGTCCGGCACGGTCGAGCTGCTCACCGAGCCGGTGGAGTGGACGACGCCGGACGGCCGCCCACGCCGCGCGGCGGTCTCCGCCTTCGGCATCAGCGGCACCAACGCCCACGTGATCATCGAGCAGGCGCCGGAGCCCGAACCGGTGCCCGACCCCGCGACTGCCTCCGGACTCGTGGCGGGCGTGGTGCCATGGGTGCTGTCCGGCCGTTCGGACGCCGCGCTGCGGGCCCAGGCCGTACGACTGGCCGCGTTCCCCGGCGAACGCGAACTGCTGGACACCGGCTACTCCTTGGCCACCACACGATCGGCACTGGAACACCGCGGCGTCGTCCTGGCACCGAACACCGAGGAAGCGCTCGCCGGGCTGACGGCCCTGTCCGACGGCCTGCCCACCCCCGTAGTCGTCACCGGAACGGCGGGGGAGCGGGGCCAGGTGGCCTTCGTGTTTCCGGGTCAGGGGTCGCAGTGGGTGGGTATGGCGGCGGGGTTGTTGGAGTCGTCGCCGGTGTTCGCGGGTCGGTTGGC
>NZ_JBSFWT010000169.1:0-5136 GCF_053594975.1 Streptomyces sp. NPDC002537 | reverse complement strand
CCCATCCACCCCAACCCCCACCACACACCCACCCACCCCCTCCTCCACACCCTCAACCCCCCAACACCCACCCGCCCCACCGCACACACCACCACAACAGTCCAGGAAACCGCCTCACTTGAGGAGCGGCTGGCCCCGCTCGGCGAAGAGGACCGGCACCGGCTGCTGGAGGACGTGATCTGCGCCGAGGTGGCCGCGGTGCTCGGGCACGCCGATGGCTCGTCGCTCGATCCGGCCCGGTCGTTCCAGGACTCCGGATTCGACTCGCTCACGGCGGTGGAACTGCGCAACCGGCTCAAGAAGGTCACCGGTCAGCGGCTGCCGGCCACCTTGGTCTTCGACTACCCCACACCGCAGACCCTGGCGAAGTACCTGCTGGAGGAACTGCTGTCGGCCGTCGAGGAGATCGAGGCGCGTCTGCGGGTTCCGGAGGCGGACGAGGAAGGGGTGCGCAGGCTGCTCGAATCGGTGCCGCTGGCCCGTATCAGGGAAGCCGGGCTGCTCGACGCGCTGCTGGCACTGGCCCCGGTCACACCCCAGGCGGAGAGCACGGAGGGCGGCGCCGTGGCCGTCGCCGATGCCCCTGCCGATCTCCTGACGGACGCCGCCGGGAGCGGCCTCGGCGGTCATCCCGACCAGAGCGACGCGATCCTGGCGATGGACATCGACGATCTCGTCCGTGAGGCGTTCGAGCGCAGCGACTCCGAACAGCCCGAGTGACCGTTCCGGCCGGGTGCCGGCACCCGGCCGGGCGGAGCGAGCCCAGTGATACGAGTGACCGAGGAATGCGAGTGACGACCGTGGATACACCTGTCCAGAAGATCGCCGAGGCCCTGCGCGCGTCGCTGCTGGAGAACGAGCGGCTGCGCCGACGGTACGACGAGGCCACGGCCGCCGCCGCGGAACCCGTGGCGATCGTGGGCATGAGCTGCCGTTTCCCGGGAGACGTGGAGTCTCCGGAGGATCTGTGGTCGCTCGTCGACGCGGGCACCGACGCGATCACCGGGTTCCCGGACAACCGGGGCTGGGACCTCGACGGGGTGTACGACCCGGACGGGAAGCGCCCGCACACCAGTTACACCGGCCAGGGCGGGTTCCTGCACCGGGCACCGGAGTTCGACGCGGCCTTCTTCGGGATGAGCCCGCACGAGGCGACCGCCACCGACCCCCAGCAGCGTTTGCTGCTGGAGGTCGCGTGGGAGGCGTTCGAGCGGGCCGGCATCGATCCGCAGAGTCTGTCGGGCAGCCGGACCGGTGTGTACGCGGGCGTCATGGCCACCGACTACCCGGTGCGGGTGGGCACGGTCCCCGAGGGCGCCGAAGGGTTCATGGTCACCGGCACCGACGGCAGCATCGTGTCCGGCCGGATCTCCTACACCCTGGGCCTGGAGGGACCCGCCGTCTCGATCGACACGGCCTGTTCGTCCTCGCTGGTGGCGCTGCACCTCGCGGTGCAGGCACTGCGCCAGGGCACCTGCACGCTGGCCCTGGCCGGCGGCGTCACCGTGATGTCCACGGCCCGTACCTTCGTCGAGTTCAGCCGGCAGCGCGGGCTGGCCCTGGACGGCCGCTGCCGGTCCTTCGCCGACGCCGCCGCCGGTACGGGCTGGGGCGAGGGCGCCGGCATGCTCGTCCTGGAGAAGCTGTCCGACGCGCGCCGGAGCGGCCGGCGGATCCTCGCGGTGGTGCGGGGCTCCGCGCTGAACCAGGACGGTGCCAGCAACGGCCTCACCGCCCCCAACGGCCCCGCCCAGCAACGCGTCATCCGCCAGGCACTGGCCGACGCGGGGCTCACCGCCGAGGACGTGGACGTCGTGGAGGCGCACGGCACCGGTACCGTACTCGGCGACCCCATCGAGGCCCAGGCGCTGATGGCGACCTACGGCAAGGGGCGCCCGGCCGACCGGCCGCTGTGGCTGGGCTCGGTCAAGTCGAACATCGGGCACACCCAGGCCGCCGCGGGGGTGGCCGGGGTGATCAAGGCCGTCATGGCGATGCGGCACGGCGTGCTGCCCAGGACCCTGCATGTGGACGCCCCGTCGGCCAAGGTCGACTGGGAGGACGGGGCGGTGGCGCTGCTCACCGAGCCGGTGCCGTGGCAGCGTGACCGCCCCCGCCGCGCGGGCGTGTCGTCGTTCGGCCTGAGCGGCACCAACGCGCATGTGATCCTCGAACAGGCCCCTCCGGCCGAGCCCGCGCCCTCCGGCGGGCCCGGGACCGCGACCGCCGACGCGACGGCGGCCGGTGCTCCGGTCGCCCCGCCGCTGCCGTTCCTCATCTCCGCCAAGAGCGAAGCGGCGCTGCGTGCCCAGGCCGACCGGCTGGCCGGCCGTGTCGCGGCCGATCCCGAGCTGCGCCCGGTGGATGTCGCGCACTCCCTGGCGGCCACCCGTGCCGCGCTGGAGCACCGCGCCGTGCTGGTCGCGCACGATGTGGACGGGCTGCTGGCCGGGCTGCGGGCCACGGTCGACGGCGAGGTGCCGGACAACCTGGTGCGCGGCATCGCGGGAGGCCGGTCCAAGGTCGCCTTCGTCTTCCCCGGGCAGGGCTCCCAGTGGGCCGGCATGGCGCGCGAACTCCTCGACGCCTCACCCGTGTTCGCCGAGCGGATACGGCAGTGCGCGGAGGCCGTCGGCCGCTTTGTCGACTGGGATCTGATCGCCGTCCTGCGCGCCGAGCCGGGCGCGCCGGACCTCGAACGGGTCGACGTGGTCCAGCCGGCGCTGTTCGCCGTGCTCGTCTCGCTGGCCGAACTGTGGCGCGCGCACGGGGTGAAGCCCGCCGCGGTGGTGGGCCACTCCCAGGGCGAGATCGCGGCCGCCTGTGTCGCGGGCGCGCTGTCCCTGGAGGACGCCGCCCGGGTGGTGGCGCTGCGCAGCCAGGCCATCGCCCGCCGGCTGGCGGGCCCCGGCGGCATGATGTCGGTGGCGTCCCCTGCCGAACAGGTCGCGAAGCGGCTGCTCCGCTGGGACGGCCGGCTGTCCGTCGCCGCGATCAACGGCGCGGGGTCGGTCGCCGTCTCCGGCGACTCCGACGCGCTGGACGAACTCCTCGCCGAGTTGGGGTCGGAGGGCGTCCGGGCGCGCAGGATCCCGGTCGACTACGCCTCGCACTCCGCCCATGTGGAGTCCATCGAGGGGGAGTTGCTGGAGGTCCTCGCGGACATCACTCCCCGGGCGTCCCGCATCCCGTTCTACTCGACCGTGACGGCGTCGCTGATCGACACCAGTGAGCTCGACGCGACGTACTGGTACCGCAATCTGCGGCAGACGGTGCGCTTCGAGGAGACCACCCGGGCGCTGCTGGCCGACGGCTACGGCGTCTTCGTCGAGTCCAGTCCGCACCCGGTGCTGTCCATGGGGATCGAGGAGACCGGTGACGCGGCGGGCCGGCAGGTCACGGCCGTCGGCTCGCTGCGCCGGCACGACGGTGGCATGCACCGTTTCCTGCTCTCCCTCGGCGAGGTGTGGGCCCAGGGGGTCGCCGTGGACTGGGCGTCGCCACTCGCGCCGTACGCCCCGTCGTGGGTGGATCTTCCCACCTACCCGTTCCAGCGCCGGCCGTACTGGCCGCGGCCGGACGCGGCCGGTGCGGACGCGGCCTCGGCCGGGCTCGACGCCGCCGACCATCCGCTGCTGGGTGCGGTGGTGGGGCTGGCCGGCGCGGACGGTGCGCTGCTGACCGGCCGGATCGGCCTCGACACCCATCCCTGGCTGGCGGACCACGCGGTCGGCGACACGGTGCTGCTGCCCGGTACGGCGCTGGTGGAACTCGCGGTACGCGCGGGCGACCAGGTCGGCTGCGGCCGGATCGACGAACTCACCATGACCACACCCCTGTTGCTGCCCGAGAAGGGCGGCGTCCAGCTCCAGATCTTCGTCGGCGTGCCCGACGAGGCCGGCCGGCGGCCGGTGAGCATGCATTCGCGCCCACTGGCCGGAGCCGCGGCGGACGGCGCCGACGCGGCGTGGACCGGGCACGCGGAGGGCTTCCTGGTACCCGAGCCGGACCCCACCGCCGCCGGCCCGGCGGCGGCCGCTCGGGTGTCGGACACGCCGGACGTCTGGCCGCCCGCGGGCGCCATCGCGCTGGACGTGTCGGACCTGTACGAGCGGCTCGGCGACCAGGGTTACGGTTACGGCCCGGTCTTCCAGGGGCTGCGTGCCGCCTGGCAGCGCGGTGCCGAGGTCTTCGCGGAAGTCGCCCTGCCCGAGGACGCCCGCGCCGAGGCGGCCGGGTTCGGCCTGCACCCGGCGCTGCTGGACGCGGCACTGCACGCCGCCGGTCTCGGCCCGTTCGACACTGCCGGTTTCGACACTGCCGGTGCCGACGCCTCGGGCGACGGTGTCCGGCTGCCCTTCAGCTGGTCCGGGGTGAGTCTTCATGCCATGGGCGCGGCCGCGCTGCGGGTACGGGTCTCGTCGTCCGGTGACGACGCGGTGAGCCTGCGGCTGGCGGACGCGGCCGGGGCTCCGGTCGCGTCCGTGGACGCCCTGCTGCTGCGGCCGGTCGCGGCCGGTGCGCTGTCGGCCGCTCCGGCACCGCACCGCGACTCGCTGTTCCGGGTGGAGTGGCAGGCCGCACCCACGACGGGCGGGGCGGCCTCAGCGGACCCGGTGCCATGGGCGTTCCTGGACGGGTCCGCGGACCCCGCCGCGTACGACGGCCTGCTGCCGGCCGGGGCCCCGGCGCCCGCCGACGGATCGGCGGACCGGCCGATGCCGGATCTCCTGCTCGTCGCCTGCCCGCCGGTGGACGTCGCGGACGGTTCCGACGCGGAGGCGGTGCCACGGAGGCTGCGCGACGTCCTCGGCACCGTACTGGCCGCGTTGCAGCGGTGGTCGGCAGAGGACCGGCCGGTCTCGTCCCGGCTGGCCGTGGTCACCCAGGGCGCCGCCGGGCCGGACGGGCTGCCGGTCGACCTGGTCGGCGCGGCCGTGTGGGGTCTGGTGCGCTCCGCGCAGGCCGAGATGCCGGAATGCTTCGTCCTGGTCGACTCGGACGGGACGCCGGAATCCGCGCGGCGGCTCGCCTCTGCGGCCCTGTCGAGCGGTGAGCCCGAACTGGCCCTGCGCAACGGCGACATCTACACCCCCCGACTCACCCGAGCCACCACCACACCCACCACAAGCCCCC
>NZ_JBSFWT010000168.1:0-6368 GCF_053594975.1 Streptomyces sp. NPDC002537 | reverse complement strand
AAATCCGACACTGCAAGTGTCGGTCAATCTTAAGCAACGCCCGCGGCGCCAGCACGCCAGCGGGGGCAGTGCCCCGGCCGGGCAGGTGGCGGCGGCCCATGACGTACTGGACCAGGCCCAGCGTCATACCGACAGCGGCCGCCGAGAAACCCCAGTGCCAGCCCTTGCTCTGCCCGAGCCAGCCGGCGACCAACGGCCCGAGGAAGGCTCCGATATTGATAGCCATGTAGTAAAGGGCGAAGCCGGCGTCGCGGCGCTGGTCGTCGCTGCGGTAGAGCTGGCCGACCATGGTGGAGACATTGGGCTTGAGCAGCCCCGTACCCGCACTGATCAGCCCGAGCCCCGCCCATGTAGCAGCACCCGCCGGCACACCCATCGCATAATGCCCGCACGCGATGAGAATGCCGCCCCACAACACCGCACGGTAGGTACCGAGCACACGGTCCGCCAGCCACCCACCGGCAACGGAAACGAGATACACGAGCGTCCCGTACGCGGCCGCGACCGAAGCAGCCGCACCAGGCGCCATCCCGAGACCCCCCGCGGCCACGGTGTCGGCGAAGTACAGCACCAGAATCGCCTGCATACCGAGAAAGGAGAACCGCTCCCACACCTCAAGCCCAGACAGCGCTCCCAGACCCCTGGGCTGGCCGAAGAAGGAGCGGTCCTCACCTGGTGGCGCGTCGCTGCGGACGGTGTCTGTGACAACGGCGGGCATGGGGACTCCTCATTGATCATGAGAATTACTCACGAATATACCGTCCACCTGATTCGACGCTTTCCTGGGAATTTCCGGAAGGGGCCAAGGACCCTGGTTGCGACCCCCCTGTCGAGGTAAACGGACCCGAGTCGCGAAGTGACCGCAGTCACAGGGAGACGCCACGGCTGCGCAGGAAATGGACCGGATCCATCGCGTGGCCGTAATTCGGGCTGGTGCGGATCTCGAAATGGAGATGCGGTCCGCTGGTGTTTCCGGTGTTGCCCGACAGGGCTATCCGCTGGCCGGCCCGGACGGTGTCGCCCACTCTCACATCCACTCTGAGGAGGTGCGCGTACTGCGAGTAGGTTCCGGAAGCGTGTTTGATCACGATGGCGTTGCCGTATGCCTTTCCGTCCCCGGCACCACGGGGCCCGGCCTTGACCACGGTGCCGCCGCCCGCGGCCGACACAGGTGTTCCGACGGGTGCGGGAAAGTCCACGCCGGTGTGCCCGCGTGCCCACCGCCCGCCCGCGTTGCCGAAGGCCGCGCTCATGGCCCGGCCACTGATCGGGTGTGCCCAGGATTTGCCACCGCCGCCGCTCCCGCCGCTTCCGCTCCCACGGCCACCGGGAGCAGGCGATCGGCCGCCGACGGGTCGGCCGCCCTTGCCCGGCGGCTTGCCGCTGCTCGGCGAGGAGCTCGGTTTCCCTTTCTGTCGCGTCTCCTCGGATGGCCCCTGACCCGTTTCCTCCTCGCATCCCTCAGTGCCGTGAGGGGAGCAGTCCGGGGTGGTGGCGGGTAACCCGGCGCCCGCCTGTCCCGGCTCCGGGCTCTTGTCCGACAGTGAGATGACCAGCAGGGCCAGCGCGACCGTGGACGACGCGACGGCCGTCCCGGTGGTGTGCCGGCTGAACCCCCGTATGCTCACCTTCGGTTTCTCCTAGCATCCGCTGTGGCCCTTGAGTTGAGCCTAGAAGCCGGGCAATCCCGACGTGAGAGGCAGGAGTTGACCGAGCGGCGACCGAGGGATGAGCCCTGGTATCCGGGTGGCTGGCCAGTTACGAGGAGTGCTTGCCCTTGTGTTTGCGCTGGAGGGAGCGCAGGTGCTTGCGGTAGGCGTCGAACTCCCTCCGCGCGACGGGTGCCAGCAGATAGAGCCCGATGATGTTGAAGAGAGCGAGCGCGAACAGCAGGGCGTCGGCGAAATCGAGCACCGCGCCCAGTGTCAACAGCGAACCGGCGATGGTGCAGCCCGCCGCCAGCAACCGGTACACCAGCACGCTCGCACGGCCCCGCCCGAAGAAGTAGGTCCAGCCCCGTTCCCCGTAGTGGGCCCACGTGATGATCGTCGAGTAGGCGAAGAGGATCACGGCCATGGCCAGCACGAAGGGGAACCAGGGCAGCACGGTGGCGAAGGCGTCCGAGGTGATCGTCACCCCCGTGGGCGCGTGCGGCCCGCCCTCGATCGCCTCACGCGCCTCGACATAACTCGACGGGTTGGCGATGACGATGGTCACCGCGGTGACGGTGCAGACGACCACCGTGTCGATGCACGGACCCAGCATGGCCACGAACCCCTCGGTGGCGGGGTGGTTGGTCCGTACCGACGCGTGAGCCATCGGCGAGCTGCCGATGCCCGCCTCGTTGGAGAAGACCGCACGCTGGAACCCGACGACCATGACTCCGGTGACGCCGCCGACCACACCTTCCGGACTGATCGCGCCCATGACGATCGACGACAGCGCGGAGGGGACCGACCCGAGGTTGACGGCGATGACGGTGAGGCAGGCGCCCAGGTAGACGATGGTCATGGCGGGGACCAGTCGGCCGGCGAGTGCCCCGATCGTCTTCATTCCGCCCAGCAGCGTCACGGCGATGAGGATGCTCGCCACGATGCCGAAACTCAGCCGCGGGACCGGACCGGCCAGCCAGCTGCTCGCGCCTCCGGTGACACTCTGCAGCTGTTCGAGCGTCTGGTTGATCTGGAACATGCTGCTGCCCAGGGTGGCGAAGAGCACGACGAGCACCGCGTAGACGCCGGCCAGACCGCGCCCCAGCAACGGCAGTCCGCGCTCGGCGAGGCCGCGGCGCAGATACTGCATGGGGCCGCCGTGGACCGTGCCGTCCGCCAGCTCCTCGCGGTACTTCACGCCCAGGGTGCATTCGACGAACTTCACCACCATGCTGAGCATTCCGCCCACGACCATCCACACCGCGGCGCCCGGCCCGCCGATGGTGACGGCGATGGCGACACCGGCGATGTTGCCGAGTCCGACGGTCGCGGAGACCGCCGCGCTCAGCGCCCGGAAAGGGGTGACCTCACCGGGGTCACCGGCATTCACGGCTTGCCGGCGTTTGCTCGCCCGTACCAGCGCGACCGCGTGGCCGAACCAGCGGATCTGCACGCCGAAGAAGTAGCAGGAGAAGGCCGCGCCGGCCAGGACGACCCAGGCGACGATCCAGGGGAAGGACGTGTCGAGAAAAGTGACTTCGGTGAAGAAGACGCCGAAGATGACGTCGACGACCGGGGTGAAGAAGTCGTTGAGCATCTCCTCGAAGACACCCGCCGGTTCGCTGACGGGGGGCGGGACGTCGGGGGACGCCGCCCAGGTTCCGGCGCTGTTCGACTGCGCGTCCCGGGCGACGAGCAGGGAGCCGACGGGCGTCATGCATACCTCCGTGGTGAGCCGGTCGGCGGTCTGGTGAAGGATGGTTGCGGCGGCGAGCGGTGAACACCTCCGTCGACAAGTGGTGTTGAGGGAATGGCGACGGTCGGAAGTGAACCGGTCGCGACAACCCTGTCGGTCGGGCGGCTGCTCTTTCCTCTCCGATGGTTGACGGATACGAGAGATCGTTGATCGCTGCCGAGCCTGGAGAAAGGTCGGTCAGGGCCGGAGGCAGGCGGAGATCAACTTACGGATGGCCGCACGGGACAAGCCGGTCTGTAGCGTCCAAAAGGTAGTCAGTTGCGCTTCGGGCCATGCCAATTGCCCGCAGCCGAAGTCGATGGGAAAAGGGGTCAGGGTATGAAGCTGAAGGTTGTCCTCGATCGGGTCGTCTGCCGGGACACCGAGGACATCGTGGGCGCGGACGAGTTCTACGTCTCCGGAGTCGTGGCGACGAACTTCGGCGCGCAGCCGGTTCTGACGAAGCCGATGGACATCCGGAACGGGCAGGACCTCGCATTCGACACGGCGCAGCGCGTCGTATTCGAGGGGGAGCTCCCGGAGTCCGGCAACCTCGTCATCAACCTGAACGCCTGGGACAGCGACTTCGGGAAGGACTGGGAGGAGAAGGGGTACCACAAGGCGGTCAAGTCCATCGGCGACATGCTGGCCGAGCGCGCCCCCGAGGCCCTCGACGCCGTCCGCGCCGCCGGCAAGGCCCCGACGGCCGACGGCACGGCCCCTGTTGCCGGCGACAAGGCTCCGGCTGTCGCGGGCAAGGCCCCGGTCGCCGGTGAGAAGGCGGCTCCGGCCGCCACCGCGAAGTCCCCGGCCGCCGCCGGCGGCGGAAAGACGCCGACCGCTGACGCGGACGCCCGTATGGCCGTGGACATCGCCAAGGTGGTCGTGGAGGTCGTGGACAAGGTCCTGACGTCCGTCGTCAAGGGGGCCGACCCGGATGACCTCCTCGGCACCCTCACGCTCGACATCCCGGTGACCGAAATCGGGCGTGAGCCCCGCGTCATGCCCAAGGTGTGGGGGTTCAAGCAGGGCGGCGGCGCCGGTATTTCGACCTGGGACTACGACGTGCACTACTCCATCCATGTCGAGCCGTAAGCAGCGCTCCGCCCATATTCCTCGCAGGCCGCGCGGTACCGCGACATCGAAGTACATCAGACAAGGGATCAGAGTATGAAGCTGAAGGTTGTCCTCGATCGGGTCGTCTGCCGGGACACCGAGGACATCGTGGGCGCGGACGAGTTCTACGTCTCCGGAGCCGTGGCGACGGATCTTGGCGCTCGGGCGATCCTGACGAAGCCGATGGACATCAAGGAAGGCCAGGACCTGGCGTTCGACTCGGCGCAGCAGGTCATTTTCGAGGGGGAGCTCCCGGAGTCCGGCAACCTCGTCATCGATCTGACGGCCTGGGACAGCGACTTCGGGAAGGACTGGAACGAGAAGGGGTACCGCCAGGCGGTAAAGGCGATCACCGATGCCCTTGCCCAGCACGCGGCCACCGCCCTCGTGCCCACTCTGGCGAGTGCCGCTGCCGTCGGACTGACGGGAGGGCTCGGTCTCATCCTGGTCCCCATCGTCACCAAGGTGGGCGTCCCCATCGCCCGCGAGGCCGCCAAGGTCGTCGTGGGACTCGTCGACAAGGGTCTGAACAGCATCATCGAAGCGTCCGACCCGGACGACCTCCTCGGCAGCCTCACGCTCGACATCCCGGTGGCCGACCTCGGACGCAAGGCCGGCATCACCCGCAGGGTGTGGGGGTTCAAGCAGGGCGGTGTCGGCCTCTCCACGTGGGATTACGACGTCCACTACTCGATCCACATCGAGCCCTGAGCGTTTCCCGGCGTTCCTTCCACCCGCGCCGACCGGCGCGGTGACGCACCTCGCTACCGTCCAGGCCGTGTTCCCCGCACGGCCTGGACGGATTTTCTTTTGGCGACGCCGCCTCCGTTTCACAGAACGTAGGAATACCGTGACCGAGAGTGTTCCGAGTTCGGGGAAACCTGCCGACCACCGCGCTGCACATATTCTTCGCGACAATCCGAAAGCAGTCCCCCCTTTCTGGAACCCGGGTCGGGAAATTCACGCAGTTTTCCCCTTGAGCAGCCGCCACGGTATGGAGAGCGGCCGACGGAACAGGCCCGCTTTCGATGGCCTATTGACCCGTCGCGAGGAGTGGTGTTCTCATGAAGCGCCCCGTGCTCCGACCGGAACCGGCCAGGAGGCCGGAACGGTTCCACGACGGCCTCGCCGAAGCGTTTCACGTGAATTCCTTCCGCAATGCTTCCAAGGGACGGTCGTTTCCGTAGTTCTACGGCGGGCTTCGGTGGCTACTGAAGAACCCCTGGGCCGCATCGCCATGCCTCCCGCATGAGCGTGCGGACCATTCCAGATGATCAACGGTTCCTTGTGCACCGAGCAGTTCACGAGGCACACAGCACGAGAGCAACCGGGACGGGAGTCCATATGCCAGACCACCTGCAGCCGCCAGGCATCCCGCCGCACCGATCCGGTGACAGCCGGCCCGGTGCGGACGCGCTGGTCGTCCTGGACCGGGTCAACAAGCACTTCGGCGCGCTGCACGTGCTCCAGGACATCGATCTGGCCATCGCGCGCGGCGAGGTTGTCGTCGTCATCGGCCCGTCGGGGTCCGGTAAGTCGACGCTGTGCCGGACGATCAACCGGCTGGAGACCACCGACTCCGGCTCCATCACGATCGACGGGCGGCCGCTGCCCCAGGAGGGCAGGGAACTGGCGCGGCTGCGGGCGGACGTGGGCATGGTCTTCCAGTCCTTCAACCTCTTCGCCCACAAGACCGTTCTGGCGAATGTGACGCTGGGTCAGGTGAAGGTCCGTAAGAAGGGCCGCGAGCAGGCCGACAAGCGCTCCCGTGAACTGCTGGAGCGCGTCGGCCTGCTGGCCCACGCCGACAAGTACCCCGCCCAGCTGTCCGGCGGCCAGCAGCAGCGGGTGGCGATCGCCCGCGC
>NZ_JBSFWT010000167.1:0-6503 GCF_053594975.1 Streptomyces sp. NPDC002537 | reverse complement strand
GGACTGGCCCTGGAAGTAGTACGACGCCTTCTGCTGGCCGGTCGCGCCGGACTCCAGGTGCGCGTAGCCGCGGTAGTCCGCGCTGGCGATGGCCGGCCACAGCGCCCGTCCGGCCGGTGCGGCCACGGGGCGCCGGGCGGGCCGGGTGCCCGCCAGTCCGAGCAGCAGGACGGCCGCGACCCCGTACAGCGCCCCGCCGGTGGCCAGCGCGAGGGTCGCGCCGACACCGACGAGCAGGCCCGCGAGGGGCGGCCCCGCCATCTCGTTGAGGATGATCTGCGGGGCGAGGAGACGGCCGTTGGCGTACTCCAGGTGCTCGTCCGCCACGATCTCGGGGAGCAGCGCGGGGGCCGCGGTCTCCGCGAGGGTCTCGGCGACGCCGAGGACGAAGGAGAGCGCGTACAGGACGGTCAGCGAGCCGCCCACGGCGAAGACCGCCACGGCGGCCAGCAGGGCGGCCGCGCGCGTGACATTGCTCAACAGCAGGATGCCGCGCCGGTCGTGACGGTCCGCCAGCACCCCGGCCGGCAGCGCGAACAGCAGCCAGGGCAGCATGTTGACCGCCGTGAGCCCGGCCACCACCAAGGGCTGCGGGTGGCTCGCGACCACCAGCAGCGGCAGCAGGGTCCGGGTCACTCCGTCCCCCGCGTTGGACGCCACCGACGACACCCACAGCCGACGGAACCGGGCGCCCAGCGCCGGGGCCGTGCTCATGACCAACTCGTCAGCCCCAGCAGCCGTTCGCCGAGCGGGGTCAGCTCGGCGCGCCCGTACAGGTCGCGCTCCCGTTTGCGGGGGCCGCCCTCGTGCTCGTGCGGGGGGATCCGGTCCCGCCAGAAGCGCACGCGGCCGTCCCGCAGCGCGGTGTCCTCCTCGAGGGCGGGCGCCATCGAGATGTACTGGGCCATGCGCACCCGGTCGGCGGAGCGGTTGGGGCGCACCCCGTGCGGCAGCAGGCTGTTGAAGATGATCAGGTCTCCCGGGTCGACGCGTACGGAGGTGACGGTGTGGCCGGTGAGGTCGGGGGTCATCGGGTCGCGGTCGGCGGGCTGCTCCGCCAGCCAGCCGTCCAGCTTCTCGAAGATGCCGGGCACGCACTGGAAGCCGCCGATCTCCTCGTCGCCCGCACTGAGCGACAACACCCCCTGGCAGCTGATGGGCAGAGGGCGGCGCGAGGTGTCGACGTCCCAGTGGACGAACCCCTCGAAGGCGCGGGAGCCGCGGTTGGGCGGATTGACGTTGGCGAAGTCGATGACAACCCACAGCGCGGTGGTGTCCCAGATGTCGACGAAGGCGTCGTAGACCCGCCGGTGCTGCCGGTTGTCCCACATCGCCTGGTGGTTGTAGATCTCCACCAGCCCGCTGTGCCCCGGCAGCCGTCGGCTGTCCCGGCGGTCCGCGTACCAGGTGGAGGGGTCGTCGGGCGCCATGTCCTCGAACTCCCAGAGCGCCCGGGTGAGCCGGTCCACATGCTCCTGGGGCACCGCCCCGCGGACGACGACGTAGCCGCGGGTGGTCCAGTGCTCCCAGTCGGCGGGTGACAGCACCCGCAGCGGCAGCTCCTTGCGGATGTCCCTGAGCTGGGTCCTCGGCACCGTCACCGCCTCCTCTCCCCGGCGTCGTCGACGGTGACGACGGTCCGCTCGTCGGCGAGCACGACGGCGTCCAGCGCCGTGGTGTCGAGCAGCTCCAGCGCGTCGTCGAGGTCGTTGAGGATCGGCCGCCCGCCGCCGTTGGCGCTGGTGTTGACGAGGACGGGCAGCCCGGTGTGCGCGCCGACGGCGTGGCACAGGGCGTGCAGCAGCGGGTGCTCCGCCGCGTGCACGGTCTGCAGGCGCGCGGTCCCGTCGATGTGCCGGACCTCGGACAGTTCCTCCGTACGGTCCTGGCGCACCCGGACCGCGAACAGCATGGTGCCGGTGTGATCGAGCGGGCCCGTGAAGTACTCGCCCGCCACCTCGGCGGGGCACAGCGGGGCCACGGGCCGGAACCACTCGCGCCGTTTGACGGTCTGCGACACATGGCGGCGGGCGCCGGTCCAGTGCGGTGACACGAGCAGCGAGCGGTGCCCGAGGGCGCGCGGCCCGGTCTCCATGCCGCCCTGGAGCCAGGCGACGCACTGCTCGGACGCCAGCAGCCAGGCCACGTGCTCGACGAGCGCGGCGTCCGAGGCCAGCGTCCGGCGGGTGTGCCCGGGGCGGCGCGTGCCACGTCCCGTCAGCTCCGGTCCCGCATAGGCCAGTTGACCGGCGGCGGTGCGCGGCCGGTCCTCGGCTGCGGCCACGGCGAGGGCCGCGCCGAGGGCGATCCCTGAGTCGTCGCAGCAGGTCGGGACGGACACCCTGGCGAAGCAGCCGCTCTCGGCGAGCCGGGTGTTGGCCGTGATGTTCAGCGCGCAGCCGCCCGCGTAACACAGCGTCGGATAGCCGGGGTAGCGCGAGTGGAGCCCGGTGACGAAGCGGACGAGATCCGTCTCGACGGCCGCCTGGAGCGTCGCGGCGAGATTGCGGCAGACGGGGTCGCCGGGGCTCGACCCGACGCCGATCCGGCGGCCGTGGGCCGTGCGGATCTCGTCGGGGAAGATCCCGCCGTAGGAGTGCACCACGTCGTCGTCCGTGGCGTCGGCCAGCAGCCCGTCGAGATAGCCGCCCGCCTCCTCGTCGTACGGGAACCAGGTGTCCTCGTACCGCAGGGCGCTGCCCACGAGCGTGGCGTCCCCGAGCGGGTCGAAGAGGTCGGGCGCGGCGCGGCGGCCGCGCCCACCGGCCAGCATCGCCCGCAGCACGGGCAGGAGTTCGGGGTCGACCTCGCCGGTGGCCGCCAGCCCGAGGAGCTTGCCGGTGTCGAACTGGCCGCCGTGGATGCGCCGGGCCAGGGCCTCGTAGACGAGTCCGAAGCGGGGGCCCGTACGGTTGTCGAAGGACAGCACCGGGGTCAGCCGGCCGCCCTCGCCCAGGCACACCATGCCGCACTCGGCGTAGTTGCCCGTCCCGTCCAGCGCCACCGTCAGCGCGCGGTCCGCCCCCGAGGTGTGGTACGCGAGGGCCGCGTGCGCGTAGTGGTGGCGGACCGCGACCACGGGCACGGGGCCCGACGGCCCCTCGGCGAGCGGCCATCCCACGGCCTTCACCGGGCGCAGCACGGAGGTGGCCAGGGCGTCGCCCGGCCTGCTCCAGGTGATGTCCTCCGAGACGAGCTCGACGAGCCCGTCGGGCAGGATCGCGCACGCCGGGGTGTACCAGTCGGCGACCGCGACGGTGGTGACAGGCGACTCGGCGAGGGCGTGCAGCCGGGCCACCCAGCCGGCGGCCTCGGCGGCGAACCGGGCGTTGCCCCCGCACACATGGCGCAGCCCCAACTGGCGCTCCGCTTCGATGACATGGACCCCGCCGGGCTGCGCCAGCGCGGCGCCCCCGTCGTGTCCGAGGTTGAGACCGATCGTCGGCATGGGTCGCGGCTCCTCAGACTGCCGCGGTGACCTGGGCGTGGTGCCGTTCCAGCAGCCCCTGCACGACTTCGCGCATGTAGGCGCAGTAGCCGGGGGACATGACGTGGATCGACCCGTTCTCCTCCTCCAGCGCCCCGGCCGAGCCGCCGGAGCAGGTGCCCTGGAGTTCGCAGCCCTGGCAGCCGGGCCCGTTGGTGTAGGCGCGCATGCCGTAGTCCCGGTAGGCGGGGGAGGCGAAGACGCCCCGCCAGTCGTCGATGGTGCCCAGCCTGCGGGCGGTCGCCTTGCAGGCGAACACGTTGCCGTTCGGCTCGATGGACAGCTGCCTGCCCACGGCGGGGCAGGTCTTGTAGTCGGCCTGGGCGGCCCACTTCCGCTCGTCGGCGATCATCTGGAACGTCTGGTACCAGTAGCCGCTGAGCTGGACGCCGCGCTCCCGCCCGTAGTCCACGGCGGCCAGCAGCCGCTGCGCCACGTCGTGCGGGCTGTGCCGTTCGAAGAACTCCCGGGCCTGGAAGGAGACGATCACGTCGAGGGAGTCCAGGCCCGCCTCGGCGACGAAGTCGATCAGTGGGGTGCCCCACTTGTCCCAGGTGTACTGGGAGAGGACCGTGGTGATGCTGACGGGCACGCCCGCAGCCTTCATGTCCAGGATGGCCTTGCGGACCACCGGCCAGGGGGTGCGCTGCTGCTGTCCGCCGCGGAACTCCCCGGTCTCCGGCACGAGGTAGTCGATCGACACGGTCGTGGCGACGCGGTGTCCGGCCAGGGCCGCGAGCAACTCGGCGTCGATCCGGGAGCCGTTGCTGGTCATGTCGTAGGCCAGCGCGACCCCGTCGTGGTGGTCACCGAAGGTCCGCAGGATGTGCAGGATGGTGCCGCGCGCGAGCGTCGGCTCGCCGCCGAAGAACGACACAGTCAACTCGCCGCCGCCGTTGGCCTTGCGGAGCGCCACGGCCTCCCGGACGGTCTTCTCCGCCACCTCGGGGGACATGTGCATCGAGGGGTTGCGGGCGCTGTCGGAGGCGTCGTCGTTCCAGTCGCCGCGGGCGAGCGTCGGCCCGGAGTCGCCGCGCGCGGTGCGGAGCTGGACGAGCACGGGGCCGGGCTTGACGGACTCCCCGGAGTGGTTCCGTTCCTCGACGCCGCCGTCGAAGTTGTAGGCGAAACAGCCCTGACAGGAGAAGTTGCAGGCGTTGGTGAGGACCAGCTGGATCGAGGAGTGGAAGACCCCGCTGCTGAGCGACTCGCTGCGGGCGGCGAGGAGTTCGCCGATCTCCGTCAGCTCGTCGTGCCCGGCCGCCACCAGGTACTGCGCCTCGATCAGGCCGCGTACGGTGTCGTGCCCGGCGCGCTCGGTCAGCCGGTCCAGGGGGAGGCCGTCGGCCGCCTCGCGGAGCAGCTCGACCGTGTCGCCGTCCACCAGCCGGGCGTTGCCGAAGAGCGCGTGGAAGGCCACCGTGCTGCCGGTGCCGTCGTGGGCGTCGAGGCGGCCGCCGAACCGGGTGAAGTCCCGGTCGCCGGCGGTGCGCACGGTACGGACGTATCGGGAGGACTGATAGACCGGAGCGGACATCGGCGGGCTTCCCCCTGTGAGGCGGTGCTGTGACGGGTGCGGGTGGCGCGGGGCGTGGGATGGGCCCGCCGGACGGTGCTGGCGGCGGGCCCACGGGGACCGGTGCGCCGGACGGTTCAGGCCGGCGTGCCCAGTTCCCTCGGCTCGGTGACGGCGCTGTCGGCCGGGGCGGCCTCCGCCTTGCGGACCGGGATGATGGTGGGGGCGTTGCCCTTGTCGGGGGAGACGAACCCGCAGGGGCGGGACGACGCCGTGGGCGTCGGAGTGATCATTTTCTTGACTTCGGCCATTTCTGTCTCGTCCTTCTCCGTCTTTTCTGCTCGCCAGGGGTCGGGCGGAATTGCCGCAGACCGGGCCAGCGAATCATGGTCGTCGAAGCACGTGGTACTGCCGTTCCGGCCACTTTTTTCGGCACGTATGACTTGATCGCCTCCCATATGATTATCGGATGGATTAAATCCCTCCAATCCCGGCCGTGTGGTGGGGAGTTGGGGCGTGGTCGTTGAACTCGTGACGTCATCAGGTCTCATGCGAAAAGAGGCCGCGGAAGTCCGGCCGCCGTATGTGCGCGTGCAGGGCACGCGGCAAGCGCCACGGCTTCACCCGGAGTCAGGAAAGGCGCCGCGCCCGCGGGATGATCTGTGGCTGGCTCTTTACGATCCGGGCCCCGGCGGTCTTCCCTGCCGGTGTCATCCCGCCCGGACGGCGGCCGCGCAGAAGCGCGCCGGGTGCCGCGCGGGCGCTCGCCACGCACACCACGTGCGCTCGTACGCCCTCCCAACAGGCCGTACGCGCACGCCCGTCGGGCCGGGGCGTGCTACTGGACGTCGTCCCAGGTGACGACCGGGCACCCCGCCCGCAGACTGAAGTCCACCGCCGGGTTCCGCACCGGCCACTTGAGCCGCAGCCAGCTCGGCACCGTCGCCGGAATCCCGTCGTCACCCGCCAGATGCCAGAACGTATTGGAGTCCTGCCGGGCGAAATAGGGGCAGAACAAGGAGATCACCAGCACGGCCCGCCGCCCGTCGGTCACGGGGGTCACCGCGTGGAAGATGCGGCTCCCGTGGAGGAAGAGCGTCGCCCCGCGCTCCCCGCACGGCGCCTCGCGAATCCGCTCGTCCCCCGGCGCGACACCCGCGAATTCGTCCGTGCGTCCCCGGAAATACGTGAACCGGCCGCCCTCGTAGTCCTCGTAGCCGTTGAGCTGGATCGTGAACACGTAGTCCATGCCGTCACGGTGCCACCGCACGATCTCCGGCCGGCCCTGCCCGTTGCTGTAATTGATCTGCACCGTGGGAATCCGCAGCGGGTGCGGGATCAGCGGCACGCCGACCAGCCGTGAGCAGGCGACCAGGAAACTCCGGTCGCGGATCATGTTGTTGAGTCCTGTTCCTGCCCGGCCCCGTCAGGCCCTGGCTCTTCCTGGTCGCGGTGATTGCGGAGTTGTCGGTCCCGGCGATCGCCGAGCACCGGCACCAG
>NZ_JBSFWT010000166.1:0-7413 GCF_053594975.1 Streptomyces sp. NPDC002537 | reverse complement strand
AGAGATCCTGGCGAAGGTCCGCCTCATCCAGACCAACATCAAGAAACTCGTTGCAAACAACTCAAAGTGATACGAACGGGATCACGAGACACTAGAGGCCGACGTTTCTGGGGCGATCCCTTCTTCTCGATATACACACGTCGCGCCGGGGTCCACCGATAGCGCTCAAACCGCAGCGCATCGATGATCGCCTGAATCTTCTTCAGGCTCATACCGTCCACGGTCTCCTGGTTGGATCCGGGTGTCATAGAGCCGTCATTGCGGTAAATCTTCCCGTAGGTCCGCAAGTACAACTCCGGGTTGAACAAGTGCCGGTACAACCTCTCCAGTGGCAATCCTTTCTTGCCGCGTTCGTGGATGATCTCCATCAGGGCTTCGGCTCTCTGCATTACGCGTACCTTGCCTCTCCGGATATCGTAGACACCTGTGCCACTTGGCCCTGTAAGCGGCTCTCCCGCTCTCCTTGGTGGGGCGTTACTCCCACGACTACTACTGGCACTCCGTCACCATAGGGCTCGCGCCCCTTAGGCGATCCCGAATTCCTCTTGCATTGGACGTATCGAGTGTGACGTAGGCGGCCTGTCCGTTCCCTTGAGTGAGCTCGTTGCCCACCGTCCACCAGCCGGAAGGGTTGGGGCGAAGCAAAGGGGATTCGCCTGATGCTGGTGGCTCCGCTCCGGGCGTTGTATGTCGGAGGATGCACATTTCCATCCCTGGGAACTTGGCTTCAAACAGTCTGGTCTTCGCCGTATCACACGGACTTTGCGCGGCAGCGCCATAAACGCCTTCATAACGCTCCACGCTTTCCCGCCATGCTGTTGTCCCCTCGCGCTTTCGCGTCCAGGTAAGGCGGGTAGTCCAGAGGCTTCTCCTTCCGAACCTCTACTCTCTGCGAGAGTGATCCAACGCCGAGTTAGACGGCGCAACTTGGCTATGCGGCCGGCTTTCCCGGCCTCGGACTACTACGGAGCCTCCGCCCCGCCCGGCGCCAACAGCAGACGACGCGCCTGTCCTTCCGCCGCGCTGGCTGCACGGGGCGAGGACGACACCGGACGGTTCCCACGTTCACTTGAGAGTCGATCGACGGGCGAGGCGCCCAGCTCTACCCCTGCGGCATCGCCGACAGCCACGGCTACGCCGCAGACATTCACCGTGGCCTCCTGGCCGTTGATCACATGGCGACCAGGAGTTACCTGCTGTCGCACAAGAAGCAGGTACACGCCGCGACCAGCCCATATCCGCCAGATTTGAGCTGGTGGGCCGTTAAGGGGCGTCAGACACTGGTTCCTCTCGTACACCTTCCCGTCTCGCTGACCGGACCCGCGCCATCTGGCAGTACTGGCACGTCCCGGCGTTGTCAGGGCTGCTCCCACCCTCCCCGGCGTCTCCCGGATCAGGCTGCCCTCAGCTTCGCCCAGCCGCTGCGACGGCCAGGAGTCGAAGGTCTCTCACCCCCGCTCGACTTCAGGCGCCTCGTGGCGCACGTGGCCCTCCGCCCAGTCGATGCCGCAGAAGATCTTCAAGTAGGCCCTCCTCGAACGCGGATGGTGCAGGAGCCAGTGCAGGGAAACGCCGCGCCCTAATGGGAGGACTCGCAGGTCCGGCATCCGATTGGCAGTTCGCATCCCCAGCGGTCGGCAAGGGCCTCGCTCTGTATGCGGAGCAGGTGGCTCTGGTGTCGATGAGAGGTCTCCTTGCCGGCGGCTCGGAAGACGCACTACCCAGTGGATGATCACGACGCGCCGGAGACGGAGGGCAGGTTGCGCACAGCCTCAATGAAGTAGGAGTTGAGCTCCGGGTCAGGACCAGACGTCCTCCGGCCCTCCGTCATCGTCGTGCACCACCATTAGGTCAGGACCGAGGAAAGAGGGTGGGCCTCCAGCAGGGCCGCGATCTGGGTTTCCAGGCCGGCGCTGTTCGTGGACGGCGGCGAGCGAGCGGGCCAGGGACGGCACGACGATGTCCAGGGTGCCGGTGCCCGGGACCACGACGGTCTGTTCGCCGAGCGCGTCGAAGACCTCGTCGATCAGCCGCTCGGCCATGCGCGGGGCCTTGGGCCGGATCAGCTCGACAAGCCTGCGGCGGCCTGCTCTCCGCAGAGCCTGTGGGGAGCCGTAGCGTTCGAGCAGCCAGGTGACGGCCTGGTGGTCGAGCTGGGGCCCGAGGACTCGTTCCAGCGAGGGGTGGAACTGGGTGAGCAGGCCGCGGATGCGGTTGGAGGTGCGAGTGGCCTCGGCGGCGAGGTCCTGGTCGAAGCCGGTCAGGACGGTGAGTTCGGCGGTGACTCGTCGGTGAGTTCCAGCGAGCGCAGGGTGTGGGGCATGGTGCGGGCGGCGTCCGCGATGACCGCGGCGTCCTTCGCGTCGGTCTTCGCTTCGCCAGGGTAGAGGTCGGCGATCCGGCGCATGGCCAGTCCGGGCAGGTAGGCGACCTTGCAGCCCGCGTCGCGGGCGACGGTCAGCGGGAGGGCACCGATGGAGGCGGGCTGGTCCACCACGACGAGCACGGTGCCGAACTTCGCGGCCAGTTTGTCGAACACGGCCCGCAGTTTCGGCTCGCTGTTGGGCAGGGGCTTGTCGAAGACCTTCTTGCCGGCCGGGGTGAGCCCGTGGCCGTGGTGAGCGGTCTTGCCGACGTCCAGTCCGAGGAACACGCCCACGTCTTCGGTGTCGAACATCGCACCCTTCCAGGAACGTTGTTATGCAGACCTGCCGCCCGCGAACGGTCTGGCGTTGCACTAGGCCAGGCGGTAGTCGGACCTCTTATCAGCGTCTCCGACGGCACCTCCCGGGCCCGGTGACACCACCCCCCAGGTCATCGACTTCGACAGGGGGGAACAGTCATGCCGGGCCCGGAGGCCAGCGGCCCTCTTGCAGGACCACGGAAAACATAACGGGGGGGGGCACCGGCTCCGGAGGCATCGACAGACCGCTGATCAGGGGCATGACCACCGGCTTCTTCCCGGGTCGGGAGGCTCTTCGTAATGTGGATGTGGCGATCGGTGCCGTGGGGTGGCCGGGTAGGTACGACCGGAGAGTGCACGTGATCGATACCAGTGACATCGGCGCCTTCCTCGGCCTGGACGTCGGCAAGGGCGAACACCACGCCACCGCCGTCACCCCCGCGGGGAAGAAAGCCTTCGACAAGCGGCTGCCCAACAGCGAACCCAAGCTCCGCGAGGTCTTCGGCAAGCTCAAGGCCAAGCACGGAACCGTGCTGGTAGTGGTCGACCAGCCTGCATCGATCGGAGCCTTGCCGCTGGCCGTGGCCCGGGACATGGGCTGTCCGGTGGCCTACCTCCCGGGGCTGACGATGCGGCGGATCGCCGACCTCTACCCCGGCGAGGCAAAGACCGACGCCCGCGACGCGTTTGTCATCGCGGATGCCGCCCGCTCGATGCCGCACACACTGCGGGCGATCGAGCCCGCCGACGAAGCAGTCGCCGAGCTGGAGATGATCGTAGGCTTTGACGACGACCTGGCCGGCGAAGCAACCCGCGTCTCCAACCGTCTGCGGGGCCTGCTGACGCAGATCCACCCGCACCTGGAACGGGTTCTCGGCCCGCGCGTCCAGCACCCGGCCGTCCTCACACTGCTGGAACAGTTCGGGTCTCCCGCCCGGATCCGCAAGGCCGGCCGCCGTCGGCTGGTGAACCTGCTCCGGCCGAAGGCACCCAGGATGGCCGAGCGCCTGGTCGAGGAGATCTTCGCCGCGCTGGACGAGCAGACCGTGGTTGTTCCCGGCACGGATGCGGCCGCGCTGATCGTCCCGAGCCTGGCCACTTCGCTGACCGCCGTCCTCGACCAGCGGAAACTACTGGCCGGACGGATCGAGGAACTGCTGGAGGCACACCCACTTTCGAAGGTCCTGACGTCCATGCCGGGGATCGGCGTCAGGACCGGAGCCCGCATCCTCATCGACGTCGGCGACGGCAGCAGCTTCCCGAGCGCCGCCCACCTCGCCGCCTATGCCGGTCTCGCCCCCGCAACCCGCAGTTCCGGATCATCGATCCGCGGCGAACAGCCTTCCCGAAGAGGCAACAAACAACTCAAACGGGCCTTCTTCCTCTCAGCATTCGCCGCGCTGGCCGACCCGGTCTCCCGCGCCTACTACGACCAGAAGATCGCCCAGGGAAAGCATCACACCCAAGCCATCCTCTGCCTCGCCAGACGCCGAGCCGACGTCCTCTTCGCCATGCTCCGCGACGGCACCTTCTACCAGCCCAGGGCCGCTACAACAGCATCATGAACCGTTCAGCTCTCCGGACGAAGGCGCTGACGGGCCGCTGCAAGCTGCTCGTGATGGTCCGCGGCGAACAGGCCGGGAAGACTCTTGTCCAGCGTCCCCGAGATCCTGTGAATCGGCGCCCACACCGCCGGATCATCGTCATCGACCACCCGGCAAAGGTCCGTCATCTGCAGGCGCTCCAGCCAGTCCGACAGGACCAACGCCTCATCAGCAGTCAGCGTGACCGTTATCTGCCCATCACCCATGCACACCCCCATGCCACAGCCTCAACTATCGAACACACGAACCTACCTGTCGCCCCTTGCCCAAACGCATAGGGGCACCCCCCACGCAACTGCCAGCGGTTCAACCGCGACCACTCGCTACGGGCCCCTGGCGCACGCGAAGTGGTGTCGCCGAGGCGGGCCAGTGTGAGCGGGCACTCTCCCTCGGGACGCCCGGTCCCGCCAGGATCCTCACGGCTCGCTCGCGGCAGGTCCGTACCTGCGGGACATTCCGCTGAGAAATCTCAGTGCTCCCAGTGGAGTTTGAGTACAGGATTTTCCCATTTCAGAGTTACATTGACTCCCGCAGCTGGGTGAGCGTTCCAGTCGACGTTGGATACTTTAGGCCCCTCAAGGGTTGCCTTTACCGAGAAGATTCCCGCCGTAGGATTCAATTCACCGTCCTTGCCGATCCATACGCCGCTCACTAGTTGTTGTGGCGCGATGACAGATATTGCAGGGCCTCCGGAATTGACAACCACGTGTTCGTTCTTGTCGCCGGTAGTAACCCAGATATAGTCTTTCGTGTTGGAACTGGTGAAGGAGACCTGGTATTGGCGGTCGGCGGGCTTCTCGATTTCAAAGGGGAACTTATCGGTTTGCTTTTCCGCGCCTTTGGGTGTCCAGTCGACTTCTAGGTCATGGTGTCCTGTGGCCCAGGGTAGTTTCCAGGGATCCTTTCCCGGGTGGGCGAGTACCGGAAAGTCGAATGATTTTCCGCCTCTGGTGCCGGAGAACGCCACTGCGCCGTTATCCCGTATGGTGACAGCAGTGTCGTCGTCGTCCGGAAAGCTCAAGTGTATGATGCCCGTGCTGGATACGGGATGTGTGAATAGAACCGTGTGAGTCGCGGAAGTGATCTTGAATTGGACTGTGGGTTCAAATTCATAGAGTGCTCCTCCGTGAGTGCCTTTTGCCGTGACCTTATGGTCGCCGACCCCCCAAAGTTTAGCGGGCGTATAGTGGAAGCTTGTTTCGCCTTCTTTTACCGTGCATGTGTCTGATACCGGTGATTTATTGTCGAGGACATCGATGATGGTGACCGTTGGATCCGCTCCTCGTGGAACTATGCCGGAGAGGACCATTTCCGGACGGAATGATTCTTTGGCGGGCTGCTCTGGTCGGGTGATAATAGGTCCTGGTTTTCCAACAGTGAAATTAATCGTGCTCTCCTGGGGCGGGTCACCGGCTGCGGCGGTGACCGTGTGGGGTCCTTGGTCCCATTGCCCATCTTTCGGTTCCCATTTCCACGTGGCTGGACTCTCGTCGTGCAGTGTGGTAGCCACCGTGCCGAGAATCTTGATGCCGCCCGTCGTGGTTTTTTCACTGAGCACGATTTGCCGGGTGTTGGCCTGTGCGCGCCCAGTCATGCTCTGCCTGCTGTCGTTTAGAAGTTCGCTGGACTTGGGCGTGACGAACTGGAGAGGGTTATCATCAGGCCTAGGTGTCTTCATTATGAATTTAGTTGTAGATTTCTCATCTAAGCGGTCGCTACGCTCGTTACCCAGACAGGCTATGGCCGTGACCTCATGCATAACTCCATCATTGCTGTATGTCCATTCGGTCTCGAGGTTCCAGGTGTACGCATTCAGCTTTTCGTCGTATATGAGTTTGGCGAGCATTTCTTGCCCTGGTTTGTTTTTATCAGTAATAATGACTTTGTCGCAGGGCCCGTAAAGTCCGACCTTCTGCTGCCAGGCATCGACCCTTCCCTGGAGGTGAGGGAGTTTGTAAATGGAGAATTCTTGAGGTGCGGGTACCATCGATGGACCGGTGATTACCGCCACGCCGGGCTTGATTTCGACGGCCTCGAACATTCTCTGCATCGGATTTGATTTTTTTGTCGCGTTTTGCGCCTGGGCGACTATGGTGTGCTTGCCTAGTGTCCATTTCCCTCCCGGCGGCTCGGCGGTCCAGTTTCCCTTTACCGGATAATCCTGTCGGACCGTGAGTTGCTTCCCATCGGAGGTGACGGTGATGCCATGGTCCTTCTCTGTCAGAACCGTGCCGCCGTAGCTACCGAAAATCTTGCTTGTCGGGCTGAGGTAATCGCCCTCCTTTCCGGGACTGTAGATGTTGACCGAAGGCTCGGGGGCGGTTGCTTTGAAAGTCGTGACCGAGGCCGCCGACGTAATGCCTTCAAGTTCGGCCCATACGGTGACCGTATATTCGGTGCCGTCGACCCATTTTTTTTCAGGGATGTAGGACCATACCTTCTGTTCGTGTGCGATCTTTTTGATCACACCCACATCACTTTCCGGTGCACCGCCGGACGGGTTGGAAGATATTTTCACGAACACTTTATCTCCGGGCAGCCCGTCGGCGAAGTAGCCATCGATGGGCGTGTCTAAATTCAGTTTAGGAACGTCTGACTTCGATATGCCTGGCTGCGGCGTTGTGAACACAATGCGTCCGGGTGTGTTGTTGGTTCGGTATGTCAGTCCGATATGTGAGTGCAGTTTCTGGGGTTTATTGCTCGCGTTCTGGATGAAAATCAGGAGCTCTCCGTCTTTCTTTCCTGGAGCCAGAGGGTGCTTGGAGTCAGCCTTGACCACCATGGCCCAGTTGTAATTTTCGTAGGGTTTCTCGTTTGAAGGAGGCTTTACGTTGTCGGCCATGAGGCAACCTTTTCGTTGAATGGAGGGAAGAGGGAATACCGTGTGAAGCGGTGAAAGATTCGCGGTCGGTAGGGAAAAGGATCCTGAGGCACCCCGAGATGCGGGAGGAGGTGGCAGAGTGCCGAAATCGGGTGCTGCCCATAGCCCTGCGCACGAGTGACCACGGCCTCGACAGGATTCCAGGTCTACTGCTCGATTCCGCTTTAGCGGGGTAGTTGTAGGGGTGTGGGGTTGCCGGTTCGGGCTTCTCGGGGGCGAGTTGCCGTGCCGAAGCTGTTGTCGGC
>NZ_JBSFWT010000165.1:0-7999 GCF_053594975.1 Streptomyces sp. NPDC002537 | reverse complement strand
CTGGTGTGCTGCTGGCTCGCCCACGGCGGGGTGCGGGTGAACGCGGGGCGTGGGGGGGGGGGGGGCCGCGGGGGGCCCCCCCGGCTAAAGCGCCGCCCTGGTACCGGTGCTCACCGGACCGGTCGCCGTCGCGGCGCGAGCCGCATCCGCTTCGACCTGGTCCGCCGTCAAGGCGTACCCCGTTTCCGGGTCCGACGTGGAGCGGGCGAAGACGACGCCGTAGACCTTGCCGGACGGGGTGAGGAGGGGGCCGCCGGAGTTGCCGGGGCGGACGGTGGAGCGGATGGAGTAGACGGTGCGGGTGGTGACGCCGTCGCCGTAGATGTCCTGGCCCTTGGCCCGGACCTCGTTGGCGACGGTCGCGGCCCGCAGGTCGAGGCCCCCGTTCTCGGGGAAGCCCGCGACGACCGCGGCGTCTCCCCGCTTGGCGGTCTTGTCGAAGGGCAGGACGGGCGCGTCGAGGCCGGGCACGTCGAGGACGGCGACGTCGGTGCGCGGGTCGAAGAGGACGACCTTCGCCGGCAGGGCGCGGCCGACGCCGCCCACGCGGACGGTCGGGCGGCTCACCCCGGCGACGACGTGCGCGTTGGTCATCACGTGCCGCTCGGCGTAGACGAAGCCGCTGCCCTCCTGGCCGCGGCGGCTGCCGCCGACGTCGGCGACTCCCTCGACCTTGACGACGCTGTCGCGGGCGGCGCGGGTGGCGGCGGCGGTGACCGCGTCGCCTGAGGGCTTGGCGACGCCGGTGGCCGGTTCGTTCTCGAAGGGGTTGAAGACCTGGGGGAAGCCCGCGCCCGCGAGGGCGTCCGTGGTCCGGCTGAACCAGGTGGGCGCCTGCTCGGGCATCGCCTTCTGCACGGCCCCGAGCAGGGCGGAGTCCTTTATCTCGCGGGTGAGCAGCGTGGAGTTCGCCGAGACGAGGACGCTCGCGGCGACCCAGCCGACGAGCAGGACGGCGAGGGAGTTGACGGCGGCACCGCCTATCCCGTCCACACCGCGGACGGGCGCCCAGGTCAGGTGGCGGCGCAGCCGCCAGGCGAGCCGCCCGGCCAAGGCGTGCCCGATGGCGGCGGGGATCAGGACGACCAGGACGGCGACGACGGCCGCGGTCGAGGTCCCGGCGTCGAAGGGCTCCAGCGCGTAGGGCAGGGCCCAGACGCCGAGGACCGCTCCGCCGAGGAACCCGGCGAACAGCACGAGGCCGGCGACCAGGCCGCGCCGGAAGCCGGAGACGGCGTAGGCGACGACGATCAGCATGAGTAGCACATCGAGCAGGTTCAACGCGGAGCCCTTTCCATCACACGCGCCCCCGATCGCGTCCACCGGTGTGGACTAGAGAAAACGCCCGTACGGGGACCAACGGTTCCCTGTCGTGGTGTGCGCCACAGGTGGACGGAAGCGCGGAGGGGCGCGAAAAGGCCCGGCGGCGGACCCCTGGGTCAGGGTCCCACCGCCGGGCCGGTTACCGCCAGTAGCGTCAGACGCGGCTGAGTTCGCGGTCGCCGTCGGCGTCCGGGTCACGGTCCGCGGCGGCGGGCGCGGGGTGCGCGAGCTGCTTCTGCAGGCCCTCGCCCTCGACGTCCACGTTCGGCAGGATCCTGCCGAGCCAGCCCGGCAGCCACCAGGCGGCCTTGCCGAGCAGGGCGAGGACCGCGGGGACGATGGCCATGCGGACGACGAAGGCGTCGAAGAAGACGGCGATGGCCAGGCCGAAGCCGATCATCTTGATCATCGACTCGGAGGAGCCGATGAAGCCGGCGAAGACGCTGATCATGATGATCGCGGCGGCGGTGACGACCCGCGCGCCGTGCTTGAAGCCGGTCACGACCGCCTGGCCGGGACGCTCGCCGTGGACGAACGCCTCCCGCATCCGGGTCACGAGGAAGACCTCGTAGTCCATCGCGAGACCGAAGACGACGCCGACCATGAAGATCGGCATCATGCTCATGATCGGGCCGGTCTCCTCGACGCCGAAGAGCCCGCCGAGCCAGCCCCACTGGAAGACCGCGACGACCGCGCCGAGGGCGGCGACCACGGAGAGCAGGAAGCCGAGCGCCGCCTTGAGCGGGACGAGCACGGACCGGAAGACGACCATCAGCAGCAGGAAGGCCAGGCCGACGACGAGTGCCAGGTAGGGCAGCAGGGCGTCGTTGAGCTTCTGCGAGACGTCGATGTTCATCGCGGTGGAGCCGGTGACGAGCACCTTGGCGCCGGTGTCCGCGGTGATCTTGCCGCCCTTGTCGCGGATCGCGTGGACGAGGTCCTCGGTCTCCGTGCCGGTCGGCTTGGACTTGGGCACCACGGTGATCGTCGCGGTGTCACCGGCCTTGTTGAAGGCGGCCGGGGTGACCATGGCGACGTCGTCCATGCCCTTGATGGTGTTGACCACGGTGTCCGCGGCGGCCTTGGGGTCGCTCGCCTTCGCCGCGTCGGTGACGATCATCAGCGGGCCGTTGAAGCCGGCGCCGAAGCCGTCCGCCAGCAGGTCGTACGCCTTGCGCTGGGTGCTGCTCCTGGGCTGCGCCCCGTCGTCGGGCAGGCCGAGCTGGAGGGAGGCGGCGGGCACGGCGATCGCGCCCAGGCCGAGCACACCGGCGGCCAGTACCCAGACCGGCTTGCGGAGCACGAAGCGGGCCCAGCGGGTGCCCATGTTGGGCTTGTCCGTGTCCGCCGGGCGGCCCTCGCGCTTGCGGTCCTTGCGGGCCAGCACCTTGCGCGGGGCGAAGCCGAGCAGCGCGGGGATGAGGGTCAGCGCGATGAGGACGGCGATAGCGACCGTACCGGCGGCGGCCATGCCCATCTTCGTCAGCATGGGGATGTTGACGACGGCGAGGCCGGCCAGCGCGATGACCACGGTCAGTCCGGCGAAGACCACCGCGGAGCCCGCGGTGCCGACCGCCCGCCCGGCCGCTTCCTCGCGCTCGCGGCCCTCCGCCATCTCGGCGCGGTAGCGGGAGACGATGAACAGCGCGTAGTCGATGCCGACCGCGAGGCCGATCATCATGGCGAGCGTGGAGGTGTTGGTGGAGAGGTCCAGCACCGGCGCGAGCGCGGCGATCGAGGAGACGCCGATGCCGACGCCGATGATCGCGGTGAGCAGCGGCAGCCCGGCGGCGACCAGCGAGCTGAAGGTGATCAGCAGGACGACGGCGGAGACGGCGATGCCGATGATCTCGGAGCCGCCCTCGGGCATCGACTGGAGGGCGCTGCCGCCGATCTCCACGGTGAGCCCGGAGTCCCGGCCGTGCTGCGCGGCATCCTTGAGGTTGTCGCGCGTGCCGTCGGTCAGGTCCTGGGGCTTGGCCTTGTAGGAGACCGAGGAGTACGCGACCGTGCCGTCCTTGCTGACGGCGTGCGTGGTGAAGGGGTTGGCGGCCTTGTCCACCTGCGAGCCCTTGAGCTCCGCGATGGCCTTCTCGACCGCCTGCTGGTTCTTCGCGTCGGTGATCTTCTGGCCGTCGGGGGCCTTGAAGACGACGCGGGCACTGGCGCCGTCGGGCGTCTGGCCCGGGAAGCGCTGCTCCAGCAGGTCGAAGGCGGCCTGCGCCTCGGTACCGGGGATGGAGAAGTCGTTGTTGGTGGACTTGGACGCGGTGGCGGCGCCCGCACCGGCGAGGACCAGCAGCAGCACCCATATGAGGGCTGCGTACCAGCGCCGCCGGAAGGCGAGCCGGCCGAGTCGGTAGAGGAAGGTGGCCACGGGGTTCGTGCTCCCGTCGTGTCGTGATTGGCGAACAGGGCGTGGGGTACCGGCCCGACGACGAGAGCGGCGCGTCAGGGTGGGGGGGCGGATGGATCTCTGGGGTGAGGGTGGGGTCAGAGGCCGAGGGCGGGGACCATCACGGCATCGATGTAGTGGGACAGGTACGCGGCGTCCGCGGTCCGGTCCTCGATCAGCTGTCGGGTGACGAACGCGCCGACCATCATGTGCCCGACGTAGTCGAGCGCGGGATTGTCGGCGGCGATCTCGCCCCGGTCGACGCCGCGGCGCATCACCGCGTCGAGCCCCGCGAGCTCGGGCTCGATCAGCATCTCGCGCAGGGCGCGGAGCAGATCCGGGTTGGTGTGGATCGCCCGGCCGAGACCCCGCATCAAGGCGGCGTCCTTCTCCATCTGCGCGTCGTCGGCGGCGCACACCAGGGCCTGGAGGTCGCCGCGCACCGAGCCGGTGTCCACGTCCGACGTCTTGACCGGCTTCTGGTGCCGCAGCGCGCTGGCGACCAGCTCGGGCTTGCCCCGCCACTGGCGGTAGAGGGTGGCCTTGCTGGAGCGCGTACGGGCCGCCACGGCGTCCATGGTGAGGGCGTCGTAGCCGACCTCGCGCAGGATTTCGAGCACCGCCGCGTAGAGCTCGCCCTCGCGTTCGGGCGTGAGCCGGGTGCGGCGCGGCGCCGTCGGCTCGGGTGGGTCCGCAGGCATGTGCCACTCCTTTCCGGCTTGCGCGAACTACGCGAACGAAACGGTTTCGTACGCGTACGAGCGTACGGCGCGGCTCTGCGAAACGGCGACGTTTCGATGGTGTTCTCCGTCACGGACCGAGTTGCCGTGGGCTGCCGGGGTGGAAACGATGGACGGGTGAGTGATGCGTATCTGCGGTTCCCTCATCTCCACGGCGGTCTGCTCTGCTTCACGGCGGAGGACGACCTGTGGATCACCCCCCTCGCCCCCTCCGGGGAACGGGCCTGGCGGCTGACCGTCGACCGGACCCGGGTCGGGCACCCCCGCTTCTCCCCCGACGGCCGGCACATCGCCTACACGACCTGGCGCAGCCTCGACCCCGAGATCCACCTCGCCCCCGTCGACGGCGGGCCCGCCCGCAGGCTGACGTACTGGGGCAGCAGCGACGCCCGGGTCTGCGGCTGGGCGCCGCCGGACCAGGACGGGCACTGCGACGTCCTCGCCGTCTCCTCGCACGGCCAGCCGTTCTCGTACTTCTCCTGGGCCTACCGGCTGCCCACCGACGGCAGCCCCGGCAACAAGCTGCCCTGGGGCCCGGTGTCGGACATCGCGATCGGCGGGCCGGAGCACCGGACGCTGCTGCTGGCGGGCAAGCCGCCGCACGAACCGGCCGCGTGGAAGCGCTACCGCGGCGGCGCCACCGGGCGGCTGTGGCTGCACGGCACCCGGCTGGTGCCGGAGCTCGCGGGCCACCTGGACGCGCCGATGTTCGTCGGCGACCGCATCGCGTTCCTCTCCGACCACGAGGGCGTCGGCAACCTCTACTCCTGCCTGCCCGACGGCTCCGGGCTGCGCCGGCACACCGACCACGACGACTTCTACGCCCGGCACGCCGCCACCGACGGCTCGCGCGTCGTCTACCAGTGCGCGGGCGAGCTGTGGCTGGTGGACGACCTCGGGCCGGGGGCCGTCCCGCGCAAGCTGGAGGTACGCCTCGGCGGGCCGCGCGCCGGACGCCGCCCGTACCAGGTGCAGGCCGCCAACAACGTCGACGCGCTGACCGTGGACACCACCGGCCGCGCCAGCGCCGTCCAGGTGCGCGGCAGCCTCTACTGGCTCACCCACCGCGACGGCCCGGCCCGCACCATCGCCGACACCCCGGGCGTGCGGGTACGGCAGCCGGAGATGCTGGGCTCGACCGGCCAGGTCGCCTATGTCACGGACGCCGAGGGCGAGGACGCGATCGAGGTCGCCCAACTGCCGCGCGCCGCCGGGCCCGCCGCGCCGCGCCGCCTCGCGGCGGGCCGGATCGGCCGGGTGCAGGAGCTGGCCGCCGCCCCGGACGGCGGGCGGCTGGCCGTCGCCGCCCACGACGGGCGGCTGCTGCTCGTGGACACCTCGCCGGAGGGCGACGGCGAGGCCGTCGAGCTGATCCGGTCGGTCAACGGGCCCGTGCGCGACCTCGCCTTCTCCCCCGACTCCGCGTGGCTGGCCTGGTCGCACCCCGGCATCGGCCGCTCCCTGCGGCAGATCAAGATCGCGAAGCTGGCGGAGCGGACGATCGTCGACGTCACCAACGGCCGCTTCGAGGACGAACAGCCCGTCTTCACCCGCGACGGCCGCTATCTGGCCTTCCTGTCGTGGCGCGGCTTCGACCCGGTCTACGACGTGCACACCGGCGACCTCTCCTTCCCGCTGGGCTGCCGCCCCTACCTCGTACCGCTGTCCTCGGCGACGCCCTCGCCCTTCGCGCTGACGACCGAGGGCCGCCCGGCCGCCGGGGGGCTCGACTCCGACGACAGCCGGGGCACGGACGGGTCGACGCTCATCGAGGCGGAGGGGCTGGAGAGCCGGGTGACGCCGTTCCCGGTGGCCGCGTCGAAGTACTCGGCACTGCACCCCGTCAGCGGCGGCGGCCTGGTGTGGCTGCGCTGGCCGATCTCCGGCGCCCTCGGCGAGACCTTCGCCAACCCGGCCGACACCTCCGGCCGCCCCACGCTCGAACACTTCGACCTGGCCAAGGCCAAGCGCACCGAACTCACCAGCTCCCTCGACTGGTTCGCGGTCAGCGGCGACGGCACCCGCCTCGTCGTCAACGACGAGGGCGAGCTGCGCACCGTGCCCTCCGGGGACGTCGGCGACTCCGACTCGACCGTCTACATCGACATGCGGCGCATCCTGCACGACGTGGACCCGGGCGCCGAGTGGCGGCAGGCGTACGAGGAGGCGGGCCGTATCGTCCGCGCCTACTTCTGGGAACCGGGCATGTGCGGCATCGACTGGGACGCGGTCCTGGCCCAGTACCGGCCGCTGGTCGACCGCGTCGCCTCCCCCGACGACTTCGCCGACCTGCTGCGCGAACTCCTCGGCGAACTGGGCACCTCGCACGCCTACGTGGTCCCGGCCCGCCGCAACGAGGGCCCGCCGCACTACCAGCGCGCGATCGGCCTGCTCGGCGCCAATCTCGTCCACGACAAGGACGGCTCCTGGACCGTGCGGCGCATCCTGCCCGGCGACTCCTCCGACTCCAAGGCCCGCTCCCCGCTGGCCGGTTCCGGCGTCCGCGAGGGCTCGGTGCTCACCCACGTCGACGGGCGGCCCGTGGACCCGGTGACCGGCCCCGGCCCGCTGCTCGCCGCCGCGGGCGGCACCACCGTCGAGCTGACCTTCCGGCTCCCCGACAGCGAGGGACACGACGGCGAGAGCCGCGGCGGCGAGGGGCACGCGCGCCGCGTCGCCGTCGTCCCGCTGGTCGACGAGCGCCCGCTGCGCTACCAGGACTGGGTCGCCAAACGGCGCGCCGTCGTCCGCGAGCTGAGCGGCGGCAAGTGCGGCTATCTGCACATCCCCGACATGGGCGGCTCCGGCTGGGCCCAGTTCAACCGCGACCTGCGGATGGAGATGTCCCGCCAGGCCCTCATCGTGGACGTACGGGGCAACGCGGGCGGCAACATCAGCGAGCTCGTCGTGGAGAAGCTCACCCGCACCATCGTCGGCTGGGACCTCACCCGCGGCGCCCAGCCCGTCTCGTACGCGAGCAACGCACCCCGCGGCCCGGTCGTCGCCATCGCCGACGAAATGACCTCCTCCGACGGCGACATGATCACCGCCGCCTTCAAACTCCAGGGCATCGGCCCGGTGGTGGGCCTGCGCACCTGGGGCGGCGTGGTCGGCATGACGGGCCGCCACCGGCTCGGCGACGGCACGTCGATCACCGTGCCGATGAACGCGGCCTGGTTCGACGCCTACGGCTGGGGCGTGGAGAACCACGGCGTCGAACCCGACATCGAGATCGACCGGACGCCCCTCGACTGGGCCGAGGGGCGACACAAGCAGATGGACGACGCGGTGCGCCTGGCGCTCGACCTTTTGGAACGCCACGGCTGCAGCAATCCTCCGGATTACTCGGACGTCCCGGACCTGCGGCGCCCCAAGTTGCCGCCGCGCTGACGGCTGCGCCACGTCTCGGGTGCGCCTACCGGGCGCCCCTTGCGGGGCACCCCCGGAAACGGCCACAGCACGTCGGGCGGACTGCAGAACAGTCCGCCCCACGGGAGGTTGCCGGTTACCCAGGGTGAGGGGCGGGAGGTGGTACAGGGTG
>NZ_JBSFWT010000164.1:0-8004 GCF_053594975.1 Streptomyces sp. NPDC002537 | reverse complement strand
GTCTCCTGCGTCACATGGATCACGACGAGTTCGACGGGATAGGCGTCGGGTCGGCTGGAGACCGTGTAGTCGGCGCCGTCGGCCGGTATCCAGTGCCCGGTTACGGGAAGGGGCGGGGCCGGGGAAGAATCCCCCTCAGCCACGACGCGGCCGCACCCGGGTCCCCCACTTCTCGCACACCCGCCGGCGCAGCCGGCCGCCGCACCACCACAACGACAACCCCCGCCTCGCGCGCAGCGACAAGCTTCGCCGAAGTCGCCGCCCCGCCGGAGTCCTTCGTCACCAGTACGTCGATCCGGTGCCGTCGCAGCAGCGAACGTTCGCCGTCCAGCGTGAACGGCCCCCGGTCCAGCAGCACTTCCATCCGCGGTGGCACGGGCGGCTCGGGCGCGTCCACGGAGCGCATGAGGAACCACTTATCCTCGAGGTGCGCGAAGGCGGCCAGTCCCATCCGGCCCGTGGTCAGGAACACCCGCTCCCCCAGCGCGGGCAGCGCCCGCGCGGCCTCGTCCAGGGAGGCGACGGAGGTCCAGCGGTCCCCCGGGCCCGCGACCCACCCGGGACGGCGCAGGGCGAGCAGCGGAACATGGACCTCCGCGGCGGCCGCCGCCGCGTTGAAACTGATCGTTCCGGCGAAAGGATGGGTGGCGTCGATGAGCGCGTCCACCTGCTGCTCGCGCAGCCAGCGGGCCAGGCCGCCGGGCCCTCCGAACCCTCCGACGCGGACCTCGCCCGCGGGCAGCCGCGGTTCGGCGACGCGGCCCGCGAGGGAGCTGGTGACGCGCAGCCCCGGATCCGCGGTCAGCTCCGCGGCGAGGCGGCGTGCCTCGGTCGTACCGCCCAGGATCAGGACGTGGCGCTCGGCGCTCACCGGATACCCTTCCGCCTGCCGTGCCCGTACCGCCGGGCGTTCATGGAACGCGGCCCACTCTACGGCCGGAGGCCACCGTGACTGAGACCGAGGCGGCGAAGCCCGCGGGCGGGCGCTCCGCACAGCTCGCGCACACCGGGCTGCGGCACGGCTGGACGACGGGCTCCTGCGCAACGGCCGCGACGACCGCCGCGTACACCGCGCTGCTCACCGGGGAGTTCCCCGACCCGGTGACGATCACGCTGCCCAAGGGGCAGACGCCCGCGTTCGCGCTGGCGGCGGAGGAGCTGTCCGAGGGGCGGGCCATGGCCGGGATCGTCAAGGACGCCGGGGACGACCCCGACGTGACGCACGGTGCGCTGATCCGGTCGACGGTACGGGTGCTGCCGCCCGGCTCGGGGGTGGTCTTCCGGGCCGGTCCCGGCGTGGGGACCGTGACCCGTCCGGGGCTGCCGCTGCCCGTCGGCGAGCCCGCCGTGAACCCCGTGCCCCGGCAGCTGATGCGCGACCACGTAGCCGAGGTCGCGGCGCGGCACGGCGGTACCGGTGACGTGGAGGTGACCCTCTCGGTGGACCACGGTGAGGAGATCGCCCGCTCCACCTGGAATCCACGCCTCGGCATCCTGGGCGGCCTGTCCATCCTGGGCACCACGGGCATCGTCGTGCCGTACTCCTGCTCCGCCTGGATCGACAGCATCCGACGCGGGGTGGACGTGGCGCGCGCGGCGGGCCGTACGCATGTGGCGGGCTGTACGGGGTCGACGTCCGAGAAGGTCGCGGTGGCCGTGCACGGGCTGCCGGAGGACGCGCTCCTCGACATGGGCGACTTCGCGGGCGCGGTGCTGAAGTATCTGCGCCGGCACCCGGTGGACCGGCTGACCATAGCGGGCGGCTTCGCCAAGCTCTCCAAACTGGCGGCGGGTCACCTCGACCTCCACTCGGCGCGCTCCCAAGTGGACAAGGGCTTCCTCGCGGAACTGGCGCGCCGCGGCGGTGCGGACGCGGCGCTGGCCGCGTCGGTGGCCGGGGCGAACACGGGCCTGGACGCCCTCCAGCAGTGCGCGGCGCGCGGCGTGCCGCTCGGTGACCTCGTCGCGGCGACGGCCCGCGACGAGGCCCTGGCGGTGCTGCGCGGCGCGCCGATCGCCGTCGACGTCATCTGCATCGACCGGGCGGGCACGATCGTGGGCCGGGCGGAGCCGCGCGGACCGCGGGGGTAGCCGGGGGGGAGCCGCGGCGGTGTTCAGCCGCCCGGCCAGCGCCAGTTCGTCACCTCCGGCATGTCCACGCCGTGTTCGCGGATCCACGCGTGGTGGCGCGTGCGCGCGTCCGCCATCGCCTGGCGTACCGGGACGGCGCGTGCGCCCAGGCCCGGTACGCGGTCGATGACGTCCATGACGAGGCGGTAGCGGTCGAGGTCGTTGCCGACGACCATGTCGAAGGGCGTGGTCGTGCTGCCCGTCTCCTTGTAGCCGCGGACGTGCAGTTGTGCGTGGCCGGTGCGGCGGTAGGTGAGGCGGTGGAGCAGCCAGGGGTAGCCGTGGTAGGCGAAGACGACCGGCCGGTCGGGGGTGAACAGTGCGTCGTACTCCGCGTCGGGCATGCCGTGCGGGTGTTCCTCGCGGGGCAGCAGGCACGTCAGGTCGACGACGTTGACGACCCGTACGGCCAGCTCGGGCAGGTGGCGGCGGAGCAGGTCCGCGGCGGCCAGCACCTCCTGGGTGGGGACGTCGCCCGCGCAGCCGAGCACGATGTCGGGCGGCCGGGCGCCGGTCTCGGTGCCCGCCCACGGCCACGCCCCGGCGCCCCGGGCGCAGTGGGCGCGGGCCTCGTCGAGGGAGAGCCAGTCGAAGCAGGGCTGTTTGCCCGCGACGACGACGTTGACGTGGTCGCGGCTGCGCAGCACCTGGTCGGCCACGCACAGCAGCGAGTTGGCGTCCGGCGGGAGGTAGACCCGGACGACCTCGGGCGACTTGTTGAGGACGTGGTCGACGAAGCCGGGGTCCTGGTGCGAGAAGCCGTTGTGGTCCTGGCGCCAGACGTGTGAGGTGAGCAGGTGGTTGAGGGAGGGCACGGGGCGGCGCCACGGGAGGGTGCGGGAGACCGTGAGCCATTTGATGTGCTGGCTGACCATGGAGTCCACGATGTGGGCGAACGCCTCGTAGCAGGAGAACAGGCCGTGCCTGCCGGTGAGGGTGTAGCCCTCCAGCCAGCCCTGGCAGAGGTGTTCGGAGAGGACCTCCATCACCCGGCCGTCGTGCGTGAGGTGTTCGTCCGTGGGCAGGATGCCCTCCTGCCAGGCCTTGCCGGTCGCCGCGTAGACGGCGTCCAGCCGGTTGGAGGCGGTCTCGTCGGGGCCGACCAGCCGGAAGTTCCTGCTCCGCGCGGTGTCGGCCATGATCTGCGCGAGGAGCCCGCCGAGGACCCGGGTGGGCTCGTGCCGTGTGGTGCCGGGTTTGTCCACGGGTACGGCGTAGTGCTCCAGCGGCGGGAGCGGCAGTGAGCGGGTGAGCAGGCCGCCGTTGGCGTGCGGGTTGGCGCCGAGGCGCCGGGTGCCGCGCGGTACGTGCGCGAGGACCTGCGACCGCGGCCTGCCCTCCTCGTCGAAGAGCTCCTCCGGGCGGTACGAGCGCAGCCAGTCCTCCAGCAGGCGCAGGTGGTCGGGGTTGTCGCGGACCCCGGCGAGGGGGACCTGGTGGGAGCGCCAGGTCCCGGCGACGGGCAGGCCGTCGACCTCGGCGGGACCGGTCCAGCCCTTGGGGGTGCGGAGCACGATCAGCGGCCAGTGCGGCCGGTCGGGGACGCCGTCCTCGCGGGCGACGCGCTGGGCCGTGGCGATGTGGTCCAGGGCGCGGTCGAGGGCGGCCGCCAGCGCGCGGTGCACATGCTCCGGGTCGTCGCCGCCGACGTGGAGGGGCTCGTGGCCGTAGCCGCGCAGCAGCCGGTCCAGTTCCTCCTCGGGGAGGCGGGCGAGGACCGTCGGGTTGGCGATCTTGTAGCCGTTGAGGTGGAGGATCGGCAGGACCGCGCCGTCGTGGACCGGGTCGAGGAACTTGTTGCCGTGCCAGGACGCGGCGAGCGGGCCCGTCTCCGCCTCTCCGTCGCCGATGACGCAGGCGACGAGCAGGCCGGGGTTGTCGAGGGCGGCCCCGTAGGCGTGGGCGAGGGAGTAGCCGAGCTCGCCGCCCTCGTGGAGGGAGCCGGGCGTCCCGGGGGCGACGTGGCTGGGCACCCCGCCGGGGAAGGAGAACTGCCGGAACAGCCGCTCCATGCCGTCCGCGTCCCGGCCCACGTCCGGGTACACCTCGGAATAGCTGCCGTCCAGCCAGGAGTTGGCGAGCACGGCGGGGCCGCCGTGGCCCGGTCCCCAGACGCAGACGGCATCCAGGTCGCGGGCCTTGATCACACGGTTGAGGTGGGTGTGGACCAGGTTCAGCCCGGGTGCGGTTCCCCAGTGCCCGAGCAGCCGCGGCTTGATGTGCTCGGGCTCCAGCGGGACGGTGAGCAGCGGGTTGCTCAGCAGGTAGAGCTGCCCGGCGGCCAGATAGTCGGCCGCCCGCCAGTGGGCGTCCAGCGCCGCCACTTCGCCATCGGCGAGGTTCTGTGCCATGGGCGCCCGGGTACCCGTCGCCGGCACGGGGAAACGGTCGCGCCGCCGCCCCGTACGCGGTCACCCTCCGCGTACCCCCGGGTGCTCCGAGTCGCACAAGTCCATGGGGCGGGTGATGCTGGGGGGAACGTGGCTCCGCCACCACTCCACGCGGCAGCGAGGGGACGACCGTGACCATGGACGGGACGACGCACCGGCGGCGCGCGCACGACGCGCCCGACACGGCGGAGGCGTTCGCACGGCTGGCGGCCCTTCCTCGGGGCGCGGAGCGCGACCGGCTGCGGCAGGAGCTGATCGCCGCCTGGCTGCCCATGGCCGAACGCATCAGCGTGCGGTTCCGCAGCAGCGGCGAGAGCCCCGCGGACCTGCGTCAGGTGGCGGCCCTGGGGCTGGTGAACGCCGTCGACCGGTACGACCCCCGGCTCGGGCACGCCTTCGAGACCTTCGCCGTCCCCACCATCACCGGTGAGCTCAAGCGCCACATCCGCGATCACGCGTGGTCGGTGCACATCCCGCGCAGGGACCAGGAGTTGCGTACGGCGGTGCGTTCCGCGCAGGTGGCGCTGGGGCACCGGGACGCCCGCGCAGCGGCGACCCCGGCGGAGCTGGCCGCGGCGAGCGGCCTGTCCGAGGAGGAGGTGCTGCGGGGCCTCGCCGCCGAGGGCGTGCACAACACCCTCTCGCTGGACCATCCGGTACTCGGCGCGGACGACCTCCCGCTCGCCGAGACCCTCGGCCGCGTCGACGGCGCGCTGGACCTGGTGGTGGACCGGCAGTCGCTCAAGCCGCTGCTGAGCGCGCTGCCGGAGCGCGAGAAGTACGTCCTGTACTGGCGTTTCTTCGGCAATCTCACCCAGAAGCAGATCGGCGCCCGGCTGGGCGTCTCACAGATGCAGATCTCCCGCATCCTCAGCCGGACCTGTGCGCGGCTCCGCCGGGAGCTCCTCGGCCAGCCGGGGCCGCCGGGCCGCAGCCCCGCGCCGGGCTGAGTCCCGCGCCCGTTCCCCACGTACTCCCCTACGGCAGTTCCCGAACGGCAGGAGGCGCACCACCATGACGTCCGGCCACACCCACCTGACCCCCGATCTGCCGCCGATCGTCGAGATCCCCGACCTGCCCGGCGCCCAGCGGCCCCGGGGGAAGTCCACCGAGCGCGACGGGGGCGAGGCGTCCGCACATGGCAGTGGCGCCCATCACGAGGATCATGATGGGCGCCACGAACGCGCAGGTGAGGACTCCGGCGGCTGACTGTGACCCCTCTCCGGCGCGAGTCGCGCGGAGGCGGCGGCTCAGGCACGCGCTCCGGACGGACTGCTCACCACCTGTCGTGGTCGTGGTCACCGTGACCGTGGTGACCGTGGAAGTGCTCGTGCTCCTCCACGTCGGCGTTGACGCACTGGTTGCCGAAGGTGGGGTTCAACAGGGCGATGATGTCGATCGTGTTGCCGCACAGGTTGATCGGGAGCTGGATCGGCACCTGGATGGTGTTGCCCGAGACGATGCCCGGGGAGCCCACGGCCACGCCGTCCGCGTCAGAGTTTGCGGAAGCGACCCCCGCGGCACCGGTGAGCGCGGCGCTGGCGGCGAGAGTCAGGGCGGCGGCCTTGGCGATACGCGACATTGGCTAAACCTTTCTTATGGGTGTTGAGCGGCAATTGTTGCCGGAGAACCCAATGGGATTCGCCCAATATCGGCCCCGAACACCATAATTAACCCGGAAAGCGCAATAAGTAATATGGACTGGCCCCGTGGATTTCCGGGCGGCCTTGAACGGCGAAAAGCGGGGCCATTGGGCATTTCGCGGAATTGCGGCGAAGACCGCGCCCGCACCGTGACGCAGCGCGTTGACACCATGGCGGAACGTGATGCTTTGTCCGGTCCGGTGTCGCTCGGGTTTGGCGTGGCCGCCTTCACCTACGTACAGTTCTTCGAGGCTTCAATAGATCAGACGAACTGGGAAACGACAGCGCCGATGACGGTCACCGAAGAAAACCGCGACGCTGCGGTCCACCAGTCGGGCATCGACCCGGAACGCATGGCGATCTGCCTGGGTGTGCTCGAGGAGCTCGACCGGCTGCCGGTCGACCACCCCGACGCGATCGCGGTGCGCCGCGCCACCGCCGGCATCTACCGCACGGTCAAGCAGCGCCGCCGCCAGGAGCGCCGGGCCGCGAAGACCGCCAACGACCGCGCGGTCACCGAGGCCACGGCCACCGGCTCCGCCGAGCGGATCGACGACGAGACGCAGGGCATCCTGCCCAGCTCCAGCACGCTCGGCGAGATCGCGGGCATCCTGCAGCGCCCCCGGTCCTGCTACATCTGCAAGACCCGTTACGTCGAGGTCGACGCCTTCTACCACCAGCTGTGCCGCGAGTGCGCCGCCGAGAACCGGGCCCGCCGCGACGCCCGCACGGACCTGACCGGCCGGCGCGCGCTGCTCACCGGCGGCCGGGCGAAGATCGGCATGTACATCGCGCTGCGGCTGCTGCGCGACGGTGCCCACACCACCATCACCACGCGCTTCCCCAACGACGCGATCCGCCGCTTCAAGGCCATGCCCGACAGCGACCAGTGGATCCACCGGCTGAAGGTCGTGGGCATCGACCTGCGCGACCCGGCCCAGGTCGTCGCGCTCGCCGACTCGGTCGCCGCCGAGGGCCCGCTGGACATCCTGATCAACAACGCGGCCCAGACCGTGCGCCGCTCCCCGCAGGCGTACAGCGAGCTGGTCGCCGCCGAGTCCGCGCCGCTGCCCGCCGGCGAGCTGCCGCCCGCCCAGGTGATCGGCACCTTCGGCAGCGGCAGCGTGGACCGGGTCGCGGCGCTGCCCGCCGCCCGCGACGGCGAGGGCCTGACCGCGCAGGACGTCACGGAGCTCGCGCTGGTCTCCGGTTCGGCGTCGCTCGCCCGGATCGAGGCGGGCACGGCCATCGACGCGGGCGGTCTCGTCCCGGACCTGCACGACACCAACAGCTGGATCCAGACCGTCTCCGAGGTCGACCCGGTCGAGCTGCTCGAAGTGCAGCTGTGCAACTCGACCGCGCCGTTCATCCTCATCAGCCGGCTGCGGCCGGCGATGGCCGCGTCCACGGCCCGCCGCAAGTACGTCGTGAACGTCTCCGCCATGGAGGGCGTGTTCAGCCGCGGCTACAAGGGCGCGGGCCACCCGCACACCAACATGGCCAAGGCCGCCCTCAACATGCTCACGCGCACCAGCGCCCAGGAGATGCTCGAGAGCGACGGCATCCTCATGACGGCCGTCGACACGGGCTGGATCACCGACGAGCGCCCGCACCCCGACAAGGTCCGGCTCGCCGAGGAGGGCTTCCACGCGCCGCTGGACCTCGTCGACGGCGCGGCGCGGGTCTACGACCCGATCGTCCGCGGCGAGGAGGGCGAGGACCTCTTCGGCTGCTTCCTGAAGGACTACGGGAAGTCGAACTGGTACTCGCGGACGCCGACTCCGACATCGGCCTGGTCGCCTACGAGATGACGCTGCTCGTCAAGCGCGTGGGCGCGCACC
>NZ_JBSFWT010000163.1:0-8066 GCF_053594975.1 Streptomyces sp. NPDC002537 | reverse complement strand
GTTCTGTCGGTTAAAGAGCCACGGTCCGCGAAATCCAGCCCGTCCGGCGATTGAGGACACCGCGCGAAGCGCGGTCCGGGGCCCGGGGCGGAGCCCCGGAACACCCCTCACAGGCCGTCAGCCGACCGACAACTCCGGCCGCAGGCCGGAAAGACGTACCGCCGACATACCCAGGCCGCTCAAGCCGCCCGGACCACCCGGCGGCGCACTCGCGTTATGCCGCAGCAGATCCGATTCACGGTACCTTCGGCACCCGTCGTGCCACGTCAGGATTCCGGCCATCCAGTTCTTGAGTTCGTCCGCATACGCCGTCAGCGCCGTGCGCGCTTCCTCGTCCAGACCGAAGTCCGTGAAAAGGGCCGGGAGTTGAACGGCGACGATGTGCTGGAATTCCCGCATCCGCGATGCCATCAGATCACTGACGATACCGAGCGCCTCCTTCCGCCCGCAGTTGAAGAAGTTCTGTACCACGAGGACCCCATTGTGGAGCTCGCCCTCGAACTCGATCTCCTTCTGGTAGGAGAAAATGTCGTTCATCAGGCAGGAGTAGTCGGCGGCCGCGTTCTCCAGGGACCGGACGGGCCGCGAATCGTAGATCTCCGGCGGTACGGAATTCCCGTGGCCGATGCGGCACAGACTCATGGTGAGGTCGGAGCCGAAGGTCTTGCGCCGCATCTCGATGTAGTCGACGGGCTCGGGGATGCGGTTCTGCTTCTGGTTCGCCAGCTCCCACAGCCAGCTCTCCAGCATGGACTTGACGCCGTCGTGGAACTTCTGCCGGTCCTCCGTGCTCATCGGCCCCGCCGTGCGCCGCCACAGATCGGCGATGCCCCGCTCCAGCGGGCCCACCGGCGCGGGCATGGCGTCGAGGTCCGGCGGCATGCACTGGAGGAGCCGCTCATGACACGCCTTCGCCCCGGTCATGTCCGGAGAGCGCCCGAAGACCACCGGGTAGAGGTCGTCCCCCCAAGTGCCCCAGGCGAGCCAGTCCGAGGCCAGATACAACTCCTCTGCGGTGGCGTCCGGGTGGATGCCGGCGGCGCACAGGGGAAGGTCGATGTCCCTGAGCCTGGCCTCGTCCCAGACCTCCGACCCCGGGACGCCGGGCAGGCCCTCCAGGATGCCCATCCGGTGGCACCACTCGACGGTGTGCTCCCGCGCGGCGTCCAGATGCGGGCTCAGCCGGGTCTCGTACGGCATGCCGAAGTCGGGGTGCGGCAGCGGGCCGACCTTCTCGAACGGCACGTGCGTGAAGCCGCGGAGGCGGGCGGGGGCCGACGCCACCAGGGACGCCACCAGCCGGGCCGCGGAGGTGCCCAGGCCGGAGGGCCCGGCGAGCAGGTCGGCCGCGGCCGCGAACGGCGTGTGCTCCAGCGCGTCCGCCGCGTCCGCGCCCGCGGACTTGTTCATGTAACGGCTGGAGCGCATGTGCCACTCGTGCCCGCCGGACTGCCAGTCCTGGAGCCCCTTGACGTAGGCGAAGACATCGGCGTGGGCCTTGGCGTCCAGGCCGTGCTCCAGCAGCAGCGGTTCCACCTCGACGAGCGCGGTGTGCTCGAACTGCTGGAGCCGTGAGGTGAGCAGGTCGTTGACGGCATCGGCCGCCTCCTGCGTACCGCAGTCCAGGAACTTCTCCAGGACCAGGACCGCGTTGGCCAGCTCCCCTTCCTCCCGGGTCTCGCGCTCGTACGAGAAGAGGTCGTTCCGCAGATGCACACCGTCCGAGAACGTGTCCTTGAGGACGCGCATCGGGCGGCTCGCCGCGATGGCGGCGGGCACCTCGGCGCGCGCCGCGTACTCCACCAGATTGGCCGACCAGGGGGCGCCGCCCACCTTGCGGCGCATCTCGATGTACTCGACGGGGTTGGACAGCCGCCCCTCGTTGATGTTGGAGAGCTCCCACAGCGACTCCTCCAGGAGATGCCGGGTGCTCTCCATGAAGCGCCGCCGCCAGTCCTCCGACATCGCCGGCACCGTACGCGCCCAGAGGTCGGCCAGACCCGCCTCCACCTGATTGGCGGGCTCCTCGGTGGCGTCCGGCCGGTCGATCGGCATGAAGGCGGGCAGCCGGTCGAGATACGCCTTCGCCCCGGTCATGTCGCCCGTGCGCTTGAAGATGTCCAGGAAGTGGTCGTCGAAGAAGAACACCCAGACGTACCAGTCGGTGATCAGGTCGAGATCGGGGCCCGAGGCCTCGGGGTGGGTGTAGGCGCACAGCAGCGCGTAGTCGTGGGTGTCGAAATCCGTCTCGTCCCAGATGCCGGAACCCTCGATCATCTGCATCTCGCGGGCCCATGCCTTGGAATGGCCGCGGGCACCCTCCAGATGAGGGTTCAGCCGGGCCGGGTACGGCATGTAGAAGGAAGGGAGTTCGAAGGGCTGTGACATGGACCGTCACGCTAGTTCGCCGCGCGGTGCCGGATAGATCGTGAAGTCGTACTTCCGCTCAATGTGGTGAATGCCGCCGCGGGCCCGGTTAAGGATCTTGTGCCCGGGTGTGTCGTGGGCCCGTCGTCCCTCGGGGTGACCCGTTGCGCGATCTTGCGGACGGGGGTCCGCCCCCGCGCGTAATGTCGTGAGCATGGGCGATGACCAGCTGAAGAAGGACGTACTCGACGAACTCGGCACCGACCGGATCCAGGAGCTCGCCGCCGATCTCGGCACCGATGCCGAGGGGGCGAAAGCGGTCGTGGCGGCGGCCGTCGAGGCCCTGCCCGAGGAGCTCACCACCGAGGCTCCCGCCGCCGCGGGCTTCGCCGGACTGGGGGGTGGGCTGATGTCCGGCCTGCTCGGCAAGGTCAGCGGGCCGGTCGCCCGGTCCGTGTCCAGGAAAACGGGACTACCCGAGGCGACGGTCTCCCGGGCGCTGGAGCTGCTGCTCCCCGTCGTCCTCACGGCCATCGCGAAGCGGCGCCGGCGCGGCTAGGCCTGGCCCCGGCTTCTTCATTCGTAACCGGGGGCTGCGCCCCGGGCCCTGCGGCTTCGCCGCGTTGTCCTCAAACGCCGGACGGGCTGATTTCCGTGGCTGAGCTCGCAGGCTCAAGGTCACGGCCAGTACATCCAGCCCGTCCGGCGATTGAGGACGCGGCCGCAGGCCGCTCCCGCCGCAGGCGGCGACGGAGCAGCACCCGGACGCGTACGCGAACCACTCGCATAACATGGGGTACGCCACCCCCGACCATGGACCCGCAGTGACCGCACCCGCCCGCCCCACGCCGCCGCACCGTTTCCGGCGCGCTCTGCGAGCTCTGGGCGCGGCCGCCCTGGTGGCGGCCACGGGCGCGGCGTGTTCCACCGCGGGTGAGCCGCTCAGCGCCGGTACGACCCCGCCCGCGGCGGCCCCGTCCCCGTTGTGGCCCGACCGTACGCCCGCCCCGACACCGACGGGCGCGCAGCACGACGACGTCACGGCCACCCGCGTGCCCGGCATCCCGCCGGTCCCCTCCGGGGACATCCGCAAGGTCGACGCCTACGCCGTGATCAAGGCGGAGGTCGCCGCCCACCGGAACGACGTCACCGGCGCGGACGGGCTCGACGAGACGACCGCCGCCAAGATCACCACCTGTTCGGAGGAGAAGGGCGACTGCCCGATCCGCACCCCCGTCCACCGCGACCTCACGGGCGACGGGCACGACGACCTGATCGTCGGCATCGAGATGGGGGACCACCTCCTCGGGCTGCGCTGCTACACCCTCGTCAAGGGCGAACTCACCCGGATCATGGCCACCGTGGTGCAGCCCTCGTCCATCGAGATCGCCGGGCGGGACCTGATCGTCTGGGAGCCGTCCACCACCCCGCACTACGCCGTGCGCTCGGTCTACTCCTGGGACTCCCACCGCCGCTACATGGACCTGAAGAGCGACGAGATCCGCCGTACCGACACCACCACGACCGCGCCGGAGCGCCCGTGATCGCCCGCCCGCGCGCGCCGTGGCCCCGGCTGACCAGGATGTCCCGCCTCGGCTCGCTGTACGCGAAGTTCACGCTCTTCCTCGCCGTGATGTGCTGCGTCGTCGCGGCCGTGCTCGGCACCCTGGTGCACGTCATCGTCACCCGGCAGACCGTGCACCAGGCGCGCGTCGAGGCGCTCGCCCGCCTCGACTCCGCCGCCCGCGCCTACGCGGCGGGCGACCCCGTCCACCACCAGGCCGTCCTCAACCCGCCCGGAATGCCCGGGAAACTGCGGGAGATGGCGCTGCACGGCCGACGGGGCACGGCCCTCGGCGACGACAACGGTGTCGCCACCATGTGGGCCGCGGGCCCCGCGGACGGCGGGGTGCTCGCGGCCCGGCTCGACTACCGGCACAGCGCCGCCACCATCGACGGCCTCGACCGCGCGATCATCGGCTCCTCGACCCTGGCGATCGGCGGCACCCTGCTCATCGGCGTCTTCGCCGTCTCCCGGGTCACCCGCCGTCTGCACCGCACCGCCGACGTGGCGCGCCGCATCAGCGCGGGCGACCTCGACGCCCGGGTCGCCGACCCGCGCACCACCGACCCCGCCAAGGCACAGGACGAGGTGGCCGCCGTCGCCGCGGCCCTCGACGCGATGGCCGCCACGCTCCAGGCCCGGCTCCAGGGTGAACAGCGCTTCACCGCGGACGTGGCCCACGAGCTGCGCACCCCGCTCGCCGGGCTCCAGGCCTCCGCCGACCTGCTGCCCCCCGGCCGCCCCACCGAGCTCGTGCGCGACCGGGTGCAGGCGCTGCGCCGCCTCACCGAGGACCTGCTGGAGATCTCCCGGCTGGACTCGCTGACGGAGCGGGCCGACTTCGACGCCCATCAGCTGGGGTCGCTCGCGGAGCGCGCCGTACGGGCCTCCGGGCTCACGGCGGAGGTACGGATCGTGCGCGACGCGTGCGTGGTCACCGACCGGCGCAGGCTGGAGCGGGTCCTGAGCAACCTGCTCGCCAACGCGCACCGCCACGGCCGCCCGCCGGTCACGCTCACCGTGGACGGCCCCGTGATCACCGTCCGGGACCACGGCGACGGCTACCCCGGCTACCTCCTCGAACACGGCCCGCAGCGGTTCCGCACGGAGCCCACCACACCCGGCGGCAAGGGCCACGGCCTGGGGCTGACCATCGCCGTCGGCCAGGCCAGGATCATCGACGCCGAGCTCACCTTCGCCAACGCGCCGGACGGCGGGGCGGTCACCGTCCTGCGGCTGCCCGAATACGGGGAATGACATGAGCCGGCCGGGAAGGTGTGTCACCCACCCATTTCCCGGGCGCCCCACCGGACCACCGGGTTCCCGGCTGCTTAAGCCGTTCGAGTGAGGTGGCGGTTGCTGCATCCGGGTGAGGGAAGGTCCGACACGAGTTCGGACTCCGGCAGTGATGTCCGGCCGAATATGAGGGAGGCACCTCTCGTGGCCACCACGCATACCGTCAGGATCCACAACCTCGCGTTCGATCCGCAGTCGCTGAGCGTCGCGGTCGGTGACACGGTCGTCTGGGTCAACCAGGACTCGGACGACCACACGACCACGTCCGACAACAACGGCAATACCGGTTGGGATTCGGGCGTGCTCCACACCAATCAGAGTTTTCCCCACACGTTCGGCGTCGCGGGGACCTTTCGCTATCACTGCGCCATCCACGAATTCATGAAGGGCACCGTCACCGCCCCCTGACCCCTACGGCGGCGTGCCGCACGCCGTTGTCACCCGGACGCCCTTTCCGGAAAGCCCGTCGTTGGGGTGCGAAATACCGTCCGTGGCATGACGTCCGTACGCCGCCCTCCGCGTCCTCACCGTCTCTCGCGTGTCCCCAAGGTGCCCGCGTGCCTCGCGGCCGCCACCCTGCTCGCCCCCGGGCTCGCCGGCTGCACCGGCTCCGACCGGGCCACCGGAGAACCGGACCTGACGCCCTACTACAAGCAGCAGATCACCTGGAAGCCGTGCTCGCAGGAGACGGACGAGGCGGTCAAGGACGAGACCGGGAAGGCCGCCCCCACCGCCGAGTGCGGCCGCCTCAAGGTCCCGTACACCTACGCCGACCCCGGGAAGGGCGAGATCCGGCTCGCGCTCATGCGCTACCGCACCAAGGACCAGGCCCGCCGCGGCGGCTCGCTCGTCCTGAACTTCGGCGGCCCCGGCGAGTCCGGGCTCAGACAGCTCAAGGAGTACGGCCCGGACGGCTTCAGCCAGGCCGGTACGCGCTACGACCTGGTCAGCTTCGACCCCCGGGGCGTCGGCGCGAGCTCCCCGGTGCTGTGCGGCGGCGCGGCCGAGGAGGAGCGCCCGGCCGTTCCCGAGCTCACCGGTCCTGCCGGGGTGGCCGACTTCATCGAGGTGCAGGAGAAGGCGCTCCGGCGGTGCAAGCGCACCGCGGGCGACATCATCCCGTACGTCGGCACGGTCAACGCGGCCCGGGACCTGGACGTGCTCCGCGCGGCGCTCGGCGAGGGCAAGCTCAACTACCTCGGCTTCTCCTACGGCACCAAGCTCGGCGCGGTCTACGCCCACCGCTTCCCCAGGAACGTCGGCCGCATGGTCATGGACGGCGTGGACGAGCCCGCCCCCAACCTCAAGGACACCACCCTCGCGCAGACGGCCGCCTACCAGCGGGCGCTGCGCCACGCGGTCGAGACGTGCACCAGGCGGGGGGACGAGGACTGCGCGCTCGGCTCGAACACCGACAAGGCCATGGCGGACGTCGCCAAGGCCTTCGACGCGCTCGACGAGCAGCCGCTGGACTGGCCGGGCGGCAGGAAGCTCGACCGCGAGGGTGCCATCGAGGAGACCATGGGCCTGCTGCGGTCCCGGGAGAGCCTGCCCGAGACCCCCAACCTGCTGGCCGCCATCGTCTACCACACCCGCCCCGGCGAGGCCGCGGAACGGGGCCTCGCGGCGGCGGACGAGGCCCGCGGCAAACGGGAGAGCGGCATCCACGACAAGGTGGAGGAGGCCATGACCGCGATCAACTGCGCGGATACCGCGGACCGTTACAGCATCCGGCAAGTCGTCGCCTCCTACGGGGAGTTCGTGCGGGCCTCGCCCGTCTTCGGCCCGTTCATGGCCGCGGGCATGGCCGCCTGCACCGGCTGGCCGCAGGCCGGTGACGACACCTCGCACGACGTACGGGCCGACGGCGCCCCCAAGATCCTGATGCACACCACCGAGTACGACCCGGCCACCCCCGTCCAGTGGCTGCCCAGGATGGCCGCGGCGGTCGGCTCCGCCGTGACCATGACCGACACCGGCGGCGGCCACAGCGTCTACGGCGCGCAGGACGCCGGGTGCGTGAACGAGCGGATCGACGCGTTCCTGCTCGACGGCGTGCTGCCGCCGGACCACAGCACCTGCTCCTGACCGGCGCTCAAGGGCCGCTGCTCCATTGGGAGGGACTGCGGCGGCCCCGCGGGTGGCGGCGCCGGGGCCCGGGGCAGTCATCAGCTCCGACGGGGCGTCGGCTGACACGCCCCGTCCGGAACCCCATCCGCGGTGCCGCAGCGGCAGCGCGGGCAGACGAGGAAGGGAGCAACTGACGATGCGTATGCGATACCGGGCCATGACCGCGCTGGCGGCCGCCGCCCTGGCGGCGGCATCGGCGGGCACAGCACTCGCCACGGAGTGCGAACACGACGAGACGTTCCTGACGACGTTCCACCAGGGCGGCATGGCGGAGATCGCCGCCGGGAAGGACGCCGCCCGGCACGCCGTCGTGCGGTGCACCAAGGACGCCGCGGCGGTGCTGGTGACCGACCACACCAAGCTGGACGAACAGCTCAAGGCGCTCGCCAAGCGGCTGAACGTGACCCTGCCGGGCTCGATCACGCCCGAGCAGCAGCAGGAGATGAAGGACATCATGCAGCGGGCAGGCACCCGCAACTACGACAAGATGTGGCTGAAGGCGCAGGAGACCGCGCACGTCGCGGTGCTCAAGCTGATGGACGACGAGATCTCCGGCGGCAAGGACCGCGACGTGCAGGCGGAGGCCCGGAAGGCCCGGCCGTACATCGCCCGCCACCTCGACATCGTCCGCGACTGCATGCGTACGGCCTGACGGCCGCCCCGGCGCGGGTGCGGGCGCGGTGGGGGGCCCCCCCCCCCCCACCGCGCC
>NZ_JBSFWT010000162.1:0-8073 GCF_053594975.1 Streptomyces sp. NPDC002537 | reverse complement strand
CGCGGGGGGGGGGGGGGGGGGGGGGGGCGGCCCGCGCGGGGGGGGGGGGGGGGGGCGCCGGGGGGGGGCGGGCCCCCCCCCGCGGGGGGCCCCCCCCCCCCCCCCCCCGGGACGCGGCTCAGTGTCCCGGTGGCGGCGGCGCGCTCCTGCGCAGCCGGAACCAGTAGAAGCCGTGGCCCGCGAGGGTCAGCAGGTACGGCAGCTCGCCGATGGCGGGGAAGCGCACCCCGCCGATGAGCTCGACCGGGTGCCTGCCGTTGAAGGCCCGGAGGTCGAGCTCGGTCGGCTGTGCGAAGCGGGAGAAATTGTTCACGCACAGGACCAGGTCGTCGTCCCGCTGTCCCGGCATCCGCACTTCGCGCAGGAACGCCAGCACGGCCGGGTTGCTGGAGGACAGCTCGGTGTACGAGCCGAGTCCGAAGGCGGGGTTCTGCTTCCGGATCTCGATCATCCGCCGCGTCCAGTGCAGCAGCGACGAGGGACTGCTCATGGCGGCCTCGACGTTGGTGACCTGGTAGCCGTAGACGGGGTCCATGATGGTCGGCAGGTAGAGCCGCCCGGGGTCGCAGGAGGAGAAGCCGGCGTTGCGGTCGGGCGTCCACTGCATGGGGGTGCGCACCCCGTCGCGGTCGCCGAGCCAGATGTTGTCGCCCATGCCGATCTCGTCGCCGTAGTAGAGGATCGGCGAGCCGGGCAGGGACAGCAGGAGCGCGGTGAACAGCTCGATCTGATTGCGGTCGTTGTCGAGCAGCGGGGCCAGTCGGCGCCGGATGCCGATGTTGGCGCGCATCCGCGGGTCCTTGGCGTACTCCGCGTACATGTAGTCGCGCTCTTCGTCCGTGACCATCTCGAGGGTGAGCTCGTCGTGGTTGCGCAGGAAGATGCCCCACTGGCAGCGCGCGGGAATGGCCGGGGTCTTGGCCAGGATTTCCGAGACCGGGTAGCGGGATTCCCGCCGTACGGCCATGAAGATGCGCGGCATCACGGGGAAGTGGAACGCCATATGGCACTCGTCGCCGCCGTCGGCGAAGTCGCCGAAGTAGTCGACGACGTCCTCGGGCCACTGGTTGGCCTCGGCGAGCAGCACCGTGTCGGGGTAGTGGGCGTCGATCTCGGCGCGCACCCGCTTGAGGAACTCGTGGCTGCGCGGCAGGTTCTCGCAGTTGGTGCCCTCCTCGGCGAAGAGGTACGGCACGGCGTCCAGCCGGAAGCCGTCGATGCCGAGGTCCAGCCAGAACCGCAGCGCGGCCAGGATCTCCTCCTGCACCGCCGGATTCTCGTAGTTGAGGTCCGGCTGATGGGAGAAGAAGCGGTGCCAGTAGTACTGCTTGCGGACCGGGTCGAAGGTCCAGTTCGAGGACTCGGTGTCCACGAAGATGATGCGCGCGCCCTGGTACTGCTTGTCGTCGTCGGCCCAGACGTAGTAGTCGCCGTAGGGGCCGTCGGGGTCCGCCCGGGACTGCTGGAACCACTCGTGCTGGTCGCTCGTATGGTTCATGACAAAATCGATGATGACGCGCATGCCCCGCTGGTGCGCCGCGTCCACGAACTCGACGAAGTCGGCGAGGTCACCGAACTCGGGCAGCACCGAGGTGTAGTCCGAGACGTCGTAGCCGCCGTCGCGCAGCGGGGACTGGAAGAACGGCGGGAGCCAGAGGCAGTCCACGCCGAGCCACTGCAGATAGTCCAGCTTGGCCGTCAGACCCTTGAGGTCGCCGATGCCGTCGCCGTCGCTGTCCTGGAACGACCGGACCAGCACCTCGTAGAACACGGCGCGCTTGAACCAGTCGGGATCCAGATCCTTCGCGGGGGTGTCCTCGAACGTGTCGGGGACAGGCTCGTTGACGATCATGGTGTGGGTGACCCTCCGATCGGTGAGGACGGTCGCAGGGAGAACACGTGCGCGGGCGCGATGGAACGGCCCGGCTCCAGGCGCACATAGTTGTCCCTGCCCCAGTGGTAGGTCTCTCCGGTGAGCTCGTCGCGCACCGGGACGGACTCATGCCATTCGAGGCCGAGTTCCGGCATGTTCAACGAGACCGTCGCCTCCTGGGTGTGGTGGGGGTCGAGGTTGACGACCGTCAGCACGCAGGAGCCTTCGAACCGCTTGGAGTAGGCGATGACGGCGTCGTTGTCGGCGTCATGGAAACGCACGTTGCGCAGCCGGCGGAGCGCGGGCTGCCGCCGCCGCAGCCGGTTGAGCACGGTGAGCAGCGGCGCCAGGCTGCGCCCCTCGCGCTCCGCCGCGGCCCAGTCCCGGGGCCGCAGCTGGTACTTCTCGGAGTCCAGATACTCCTCGCCGCCCGCCCGCACCGGGGTGTTCTCGCACAGCTCGTAACCGGCGTAGACACCCCAGGAGGGGGCCAGCGTCGCGGCGAGCACGGCCCGGATCTCGAACGCCGCGCGGCCGCCGTCCTGGAGGTAGGCGTGCAGGATGTCGGGGGTGTTGACGAAGAAGTTCGGCCGCATGCAGGCGGCCGCCTCCCCCGACAGCTCGGTGACGTAGTCGACGAGCTCCCGCTTGGTGGTGCGCCAGGTGAAGTAGGTGTACGACTGCTGGAAGCCGACCGCCCCCAGCGTCCGCATCATCGCGGGCCGGGTGAACGCCTCCGCCAGGAACACCACGTCCGGGTCCGTGCGGCCCACCTCGCCGAGCACCTTCTCCCAGAAGGACACCGGCTTGGTGTGCGGATTGTCGACCCGGAAGATCCGGATACCGCGCGCCATCCAGAAGCGCAGCACCCGCAGCGTCTCCCGCACGATGCCGTCGAAGTCCTCGTCGAAGGCCAGCGGATAGATGTCCTGGTACTTCTTCGGCGGGTTCTCGGCGTAGGCGATCGAGCCGTCGGCGCGGTGGTGGAACCACTCCGGGTGCTTGTCCACCCACGGGTGCTCCGGGGAGCACTGGAGCGCGAAGTCCAGCGCCACCTCCATGCGCAGCTCGCGCGCCCGCGCCACGAAGTGGTCGAAGTCCTCGAAGGTGCCGAGGTCCGGATGCAGGGCGTCGTGCCCGCCGTCCGCCGAGCCGATCGCCCAGGGGCTGCCCACGTCGTACGGACCCGCCGCGAGGCTGTTGTTGGGGCCCTTGCGGTAGGCGGTGCCGATGGGGTGGACCGGCGGGAGGTAGACGACGTCGAAGCCCATCGCCGCGACGGCCGGCAGCCGCTGCGCCGCCGTACGGAACGTACCGCTCACCGGCGGCCGGCCCTCGTGCACCCGGGCGCCCTCGGAGCGTGGGAACAGTTCGTACCAGGAGCCGAAGAGCGCCCGCTCCCGCTCCACCAGCACCGGCACCGGACGGCTGCTGGTGACCAGTTCGCGCAGCGGGTGCGCGGCCAGGGCCGCGGTGACCTCGGGGGCGAGCGCCGCGGCGAGCCGGGCCCCGGGCCCGCGGCCGGGGTCGCGCAGCGCGTCGACGGCGGCGAGCACCGCCTCCCGGCCCTCGCTCTTCGGCACCCCGGCGGCGGCCCGCTCCAGGAGCAGCGCGCCCTCCGTCAGCACCAGTTCGGGCTCGATCCCGGCCGGGACCTTGATCCGGGCCGCGTGCCGCCAGGTCTCCACCGGATCGCTCCACGCCTCCACGGCGTACGTCCAGCGGCCCTCGCCGTCCGGGGTGACCTCGGCGCCCCACCGGTCCGTGCCCGGACCGAGCTCCCGCATCGGCGTCCACGGGCCCGAGCGGCCCGCGGGCCCGCGCAGCACCACATTGGCGCCCACCGCGTCATGGCCCTCGCGGAACACCGTGGCCGTCACCTGGAAGGCCTCACCGGCAACCGCCTTGACCGGTCTGCGGCCGCAGTCCACGAGCGGGCCGAGGTCCAGGACGGGAATGCGACCGATCATGGGATCACCTGGAGGTTCGACGGGAACAGGGGCGCTGGCGGTTCTGCTCTTTCTATCCGCTCCGCCGGTGGTCGGCCGGGTGCGGGCATGACTGCTCCCGACCGCGTTCACCCGGGTGGGTGCGGAAGAAATGCGGAAGGGGCGGAGCCGTGGACGGAGGGGCGGACACGGGGAGTTCACTGCGTACCGGGGGAGCTTTCCCATCGGCACCTGGCGAGCATGCCCGTCCCGCGAGAACTACCGGTGCGTAGTTCCCGTGGCACCGAGTGGGGAGGACGGCCGGCACCCCGTCACCCGTATGAAGTCTCCCCGTTGAGCCGATCGTGTGCAATGTGCGAAAAGGGGATAGGCGGCAGCCGGAAGGGGTAGCGGGCCGCCCGTGCCGACTGCGGAAGCCGTAGGGTCGTCCGCCCGCCGGAGCGCCCGCTGTACGCGTGGCGTATTTCCCCCTCGCACAACTGCATCAGGCGGTGCGCTGCCGGCTGCGGGGCTCGGTCGCCGGGCAGTCGCGCCGTTCCCCGAGCGCCGGGCCGTCCGCCGTGGTCAGCAGCCCGAGCGCCGCCTCCGACGGCGAACCCGGCTCCGCCGACAGCGCCAGCAGGCCCTGGCCACCCGTGTCCGGCAGCCGCATCATCTCGAACGACAAGCTCATCCGCCCCACCAATGGATGGTGGAACTCCTTCACCCCGGATGTGCAGGACCGCACCGGATGCCGCGCCCACAGCTCCGCGAATTCCGGGCTCCGCATGGACAGTTCGCCGACCAGCTCCGCCAGCGCGCGGTCGTCCGGGTACTCGCCCGCGGCCACCCGCAGCGAGGAGACCGCCCGCCGCGCCTCCTCCTCCCACCGCGGATACAGCTCCCGCGCGTGCGGGTCCAGGAACAGCAGCCGCTGGGTGTTGGGCCGCTCCTCCGGCCGCCCCGGGCCGTCCGGGTCGAGATGTCCCGCCAGCAGCGCGTGCGCCTGCGGGTTCCACGCCAGCACGTCGTAGCGCGCGTCGAGGACCAGCGCGGGCACCGCCATCGCCGCCACCAGCTGCCGCACCCCGGGCCCCGCGCTCCCCGCCCGCCCCGCCGCGGGCCGCGGCACCCCGCGCCCCGGCCGGGCCAGGTTCCGCAGATGCGCGTGCTCGTCCGGCGTCAGCCGCAGCGCCCGCGCCAGGGCGTCCAGCACCCCGTCCGACGCGTTGCCCGACTGCCCCTGCTCCAGCCTCGTGTAGTACGCGACACTCACCCCGGCCAGCAGCGCCAGCTCCTCGCGCCGCAGCCCCGGCACCCGGCGCCGCGCCCCGTACGCCACCAGACCCACGTCCTCCGGCTGGAGGCGGGCCCGGCGCGTACGAAGAAAGTCCCCCAACTCCGCAGGTATATCCATGCGCCCCAGTGAACAACACGGGCGCGCGCCCCGCCTGCCCCTGTCAGGGTCAGGCAGTGCCCCCAACACGCGGGAATCCGGGCGGCCGCGGCGCTACCGTCGTGACGGTGAAGGCCATTCGTCGATTCAGCGTGCGCCCCGTCCTTCCGGAGCCCCTACGACCGCTCAGCGAGCTGGCGCGCAATCTGCGCTGGTCCTGGCACCCCGAGACCCGAGAGCTCTTCCAGTCCGTCGATCCCGAGGGCTGGCGGGCCGCCGCCGGTGACCCGCTGCGGCTGCTCGGCTCCGTGTCCGCCACCCGGCTGGCCGCCCTCGCCGAAGACCGCCGCTTCCGCCGCCGCCTCGCCGCGGCCGCCGACGATCTGCACGACTATCTCACCGGCCGCCGCTGGTACCAGGAACAGCCCGAGGGACTGCCCGCCGCCATCGCCTACTTCTCGCCCGAGTTCGGCATCACCGCCGCCCTCCCGCAGTACAGCGGCGGCCTCGGCATCCTCGCCGGCGACCACCTGAAGTCCGCCAGCGACCTCGGCGTCCCCCTCGTCGGCGTCGGACTGCTCTACCGCCACGGCTACTTCCGCCAGTCGCTCTCCCGCGAGGGCTGGCAGCAGGAGCACTACCCCCTGCTCGACCCCAACGAGCTCCCGCTGAGCCTGCTCCGCGAGACCGACGGCACCCCCAGCCGCGTCTCCCTCGCCCTCCCCGGCGGCCGCTCCCTGCTCGCCTACATCTGGCAGGCCCGCGTCGGCCGCGTGCCGCTGCTCCTCCTCGACTCCGACGTCGACGAGAACGCCCCCGGCGAACGCGACGTCACCGACCGGCTCTACGGCGGCGGCGGCGAGCACCGGCTGCTCCAGGAGATGCTGCTGGGCATCGGCGGCGTCCGCGCCGTCCGCACCTACTGCCGGCTGACCGGCCACCCCGAGCCCGAGGTCTTCCACACCAACGAGGGCCACGCCGGATTCCTCGGCCTCGAACGCATCCGCGAACTCACCGAGCGCGGCACCGACTTCGACGCCGCCCTGGAGTGCGTGCGCGCGGGCGCCGTCTTCACCACCCACACCCCCGTCCCCGCGGGCATCGACCGCTTCGACCGCGAACTCGTCGCCCGCCACTTCGGCCCCGCCGGGGAACTCCCCGGCATCGACGTCGAACGCGTCCTCGAACTCGGCATGGAGAGCTACCCCGGCGGCGAGCCCAACCTCTTCAACATGGCCGTCATGGGCCTCCGCCTCGCCCAGCGCGCCAACGGCGTCTCCACCCTCCACGGCCAGGTCAGCCGCCAGATGTTCGCCGGCCTGTGGCCCGGCTTCGACGCCGAGGAGGTGCCCATCACCTCCGTCACCAACGGCGTCCACGCCCCCACCTGGGTCGCCCCCGAGGTCCTCCGGCTCGGCGCCCGGCAGATCGGCGCCGGACGCGCCGAGGACGCCCTCACCGTCGGCGGCTCCCAGCGCTGGGACGCCGTCGCCGACATCCCCGACACCGACATCTGGGAACTCCGCCGCACCCTCCGCGAACAACTCGTCGAAGAAGTGCGCGACCGGCTCCGCGCCTCCTGGCGCGAACGCGGCGCGGGCACCGCCGAACTCGGCTGGATCGACAGCGCCCTCGACCCCGACGTCCTCACCATCGGCTTCGCCCGCCGCGTCCCCTCCTACAAGCGCCTCACCCTCATGCTCCGCGACCGCGACCGGCTGATGGAACTCCTGCTCCACCCGGAACGCCCGGTCCAGATCGTCGTCGCGGGCAAGGCCCACCCGGCCGACGACAGCGGCAAGCGCCTCGTCCAGGAACTCGTCCGCTTCGCCGACGACCCCCGGGTGCGCCACCGCGTCGTCTTCCTCCCGGACTACGGCATGGCCATGGCCCAGAAGCTCTACCCCGGCTGCGACGTCTGGCTCAACAACCCGCTGCGCCCCCTGGAGGCCTGCGGCACCTCCGGCATGAAGGCCGCGCTCAACGGCTGCCTCAACCTGTCCGTCCTGGACGGCTGGTGGGACGAGTGGTACGAGCCCGACTTCGGCTGGGCCATCCCCACCGCCGACGGCACCGCCACCGACGAGGACCGCCGCGACGACCTGGAGGCCGCCGCCCTCTACCGGCTGCTGGAGGAACGGGTCGCGCCGCGCTTCTACGACCGGGCCGCGGGCGGACTGCCCGGCCGCTGGATCGAGATGGTCCGCCGCACCCTCACCACCCTCGGACCGAAGGTCCTCGCCGGGCGCATGGTCCGGGAGTACGTGGAGCGGCTGTACGGACCCGCCGCCGAGGCCCAGCGCGCCCTGCGCCCGGACGCGGCACGGGAACTCGCCGCCTGGAAGCGGCGGGTGCGGGACGCGTGGCCCGGCATCGCCGTCGACCACGTGGAGGCCGTCGCGGACACCGCGCTCAACGGCACGGCGGAGCTGGGCTCCACGGTGTCCCTGCGGGTGAGCGTGACGCTCGGGGCGCTGAGCCCCTCCGACGTCGAGGTGCAGGCGGTCGCCGGGCGGGTGGACCCGGCGGACCGCTTGAGCCGCACGTCGACGTTCCCCCTGAAGCCGACGGGGGCGCCGGGCCTCGACGGCCGCCGCCTCTACGAGGGTCCGCTGACCCTCGACCGCACCGGCCCCTTCGGGTACACGGTCCGGATCCTCCCGGCGCACCGGCTTCTGGCGAGCGGCGCCGAACTGGGGTTGGTCACCCTTCCGCCGGAAACGGCGGGGGAGGGGGCCGGGGTTCTGCTGCGGTAGCGCCTGCGGCGGGCTTGTTCCCCAGCCCCGCCCCTTCCCGTAACCGGGGGAGACCCCCGGACCCCCAGCGCCCTGCGGGCGCGTCCTCAAACGCCGGACGGGCTGGTTTTTCAGCCCGTC